>NZ_SMKS01000020.1:0-85548 GCF_004348435.1 Saccharopolyspora terrae
GGCTCGGGTGGGGTTCTGGTGGGAGTGGGTATTCGTTTGACCTGGTTGTTTGGGGTGCGGGAGCATGGGGACTCCGCTTCATCCGCAACCGCGCACCACTGCGAGTCGGCGTGGTCGCTACCCTGCCTGTATTCCCATTGGGCCGAACTAGGAGCCAGTAGCCGTGATCACGAGGATGTCGACGTTGTTCCTGCGTACGCTGCGCGAGGATCCGGCCGACGCCGAGGTGCCGAGCCACAAGCTGCTCGTGCGGGCCGGCTACGTGCGGCGCATCGCGCCGGGCATCTACTCGTGGCTGCCGCTGGGTCTGCGCGTGCTGCGCCGGGTCGAAGAGGTCGTGCGCCAGGAGATGGACGCCATCGGCGCGCAGGAGATCCACTTCCCCGCGCTGCTGCCCAAGGAGCCCTACGAGGCGTCCAACCGCTGGACCGAGTACGGGCCGAACCTGTTCCGGCTCAAGGACCGCAAGAACGCCGACTACCTGCTCGGGCCCACCCACGAGGAGCTGTTCACCCTCACCGTCAAGGGCGAGTACAGCTCCTACAAGGACTACCCGGTCATGCTGTACCAGATCCAGACCAAGTACCGGGACGAGGAGCGCCCCCGCGCCGGCATCCTGCGCGGCCGCGAGTTCGTCATGAAGGACTCCTACTCCTTCGACATCGACGACGAGGGCCTGTCGACGTCCTACCAGCGGCACCGCGACGCCTACATCAAGCTCTTCGACCGGGTGGGTCTGCGCTACGTGATCGTGGCGGCCACCTCCGGTGCGATGGGCGGTTCGGCGTCGGAGGAGTTCCTCGCCGAGAGCCCCACGGGTGAGGACACCTTCGTCCGCAGCACCGAATCCGGTTTCGCCGCCAACGTCGAGGCCGTGGTCACCCCCGCGCCGCCCGCGGAGTCCATTGAGGACAAGCCCGCCGCGGAGGTGCACCACACCCCGAGCACGCCGACCATCGAGTCGCTGGTCGACTTCCTCAACACCAACACCGACCGCAAGTTCACCGCTGCGGACACCCTGAAGAACGTGCTGGTCAAGACGCGCCAGCCGGGTTCGGACGAGTGGCAGCTGCTGGCGATCGGCGTGCCCGGCGACCGCGAGGTCGACATGAAGCGCCTCGAAGCCTCGCTGGAGCCGACCGAGGTCGCGCTGCTCGAAGAGCCCGACTTCACCGCCAACCCGTTCCTGGTCAAGGGCTACATCGGCCCGAAGGCGCTGCAGGAGAACGGCGTTCGCTACGTCGTCGACCCGCGCGTGGTCACCGGCACGGCTTGGGTCACCGGTGCGGACAAGACCGACCACCACGTGCTGGACCTGGTGTGCGGCCGGGACTTCACGCCGGACGGCACGATCGAGGCCGCCGAGGTCCGCGAGGGCGACCCGTCGCCCGACGGCAAGGGAACCCTGGTCGCCGCGCGCGGCATCGAGATCGGCCACATCTTCCAGCTCGGCCGCAAGTACGCCGACGCCTTCTCGCTGGACGCGCTCGGTCAGGACGGCAAGCCCAAGCGGATCACCATGGGCTCCTACGGCATCGGCGTGTCCCGCCTGGTCGCGGCCATCGCCGAGCAGAGCCACGACGACATGGGCCTGGCCTGGCCGCGCGAGGTGGCCCCGGCCGACGTGCACGTGGTCATCGCGGGCAAGGACGAGACCGTCCGGGCCCGCGCCGAGGAGATGGCGGCCGAGCTCGACGCGGCCGGCGTGCAGGTGATCCTCGACGACCGCACGGTCTCGCCGGGCGTGAAGTTCGCCGACGCCGAGCTGGTCGGCATCCCGTCGATCCTGGTGGTCGGCAAGGGCCTGGCCAACGGTGTCGTGGAGGTCCGCGACCGGCTCTCCGGCGAGCGCACCGAGGTCGCCGCCGACGACGCGGTGGCGCACCTGATCGACGTCGTGCGTGGCTGAATCTCGTCAGCGCACGCCCTGACCAGGGCGATCGCACTAGCCTCCGGTGGTGATCAACTGATCATCACCGGAGGCTTTGTCATGCGGTCCCTCTCACGTTTCCTCCTGCCCGCGCTGGCGGCGCTGACACTGGTCGCGCCCGTCGCGGCCCACGCCGCACCGGCCGCCGACGTCGCACCGTTGGCCCAGGCCCACGCGCACAACGACTACCTGCACGAACGTCCGCTGCTGGACGCGCTGGACCACGGGTTCACCAGCGTCGAGGCCGACATCTACCCGCTGGGCGACTCGCTGCTGATCGGCCACGACCCCTTCCAGCTCAACCCCGACCGGACCATCGAGTCGCTGTACCTGGACCCGCTGGTGGAGCGGCTCAACGCCGGAGGCGGCAGCATCTACCCGGGCCACGACACCGACTTCCAGCTGCTGGTCGACTTCAAGACCTTCGGCGAGGACGGCTACAAGCGGCTCGACGAGATCATGCGCGACCCCGAGTACGCGGGCCTGTTCACCCACTACGAGAACGGCACCGTCACCGAAGGACCGGTGACGGTGGTGATCTCCGGTGAGAAGCCGACCGAGTTCATCGAGGGCCAGACCGACCGCTACGCGTTCCTCGACGGCGGCACCGGCGGCTCGATCGGCGCCGATCCCCAGCTCGTTCCGCTGGTCTCCGACGACTGGACGCAGGTGTTCACCTGGAACGGCTCCGGCGACATGCCCGCCGAGGAGCGCGACGAGCTGGAGCGCATCGTCAACGACGCGCACGCCGCCGGTCAGCGCGTCCGCTTCTGGGCCACGCCGGACAGCGCGGGGACCGAGCGCGACGCGGTGTGGACCGTGCTCAAGGAGGTCGGCGTCGACCACATCAACACCGACGACCTCGCCGGACTCCAGGAGTTCCTGACCAGCTGAGAGTCTCTGCCGGAGTCGAATTTCACGCGAAATTCGGGACCGAGGTCTCGGGGTCGAATTTCGCGCGAAATTCGACCTCACCCGGCCAGGAAGCTCAGCCGCACCTTCCGGACCGGGTTGTCGACGTTGGTGTCCACCAGGCACACCGACTGCCAGGTGCCCAGCGCCATCTGCCCGCCCAGCACCGGGATCGTCGCGTAGGGCGGCACGAACGCGGGCATCACGTGGTCGCGGCCGTGACCGGGCGAGCCGTGGCGGTGCCGCCATCGGTCGTCGCCGGGCAGCAGGTCGCGCAGGGCGGTGAGCAGGTCGTCGTCGCTGCCCGCACCGGTCTCGATGATCGCCAGTCCCGCGGTCGCGTGCGGCACCCACACGTTGAGCAAACCGTCGCCGGCCCCGGCCGAGCTGAGGAACCGCCGGCACTCGTCGCGCAGATCGCGGACCACTTCGCTGCTACCGGTGCGGATCTCGATCTCTTCGCTGTGCATGCCCCAACCGTAGGCAGAGATCACCGCCGAGGCCTGATCGGTGCGAGGATGGTGGTCATGCGGAAGGCTTTCGACGCGAGTTTCGACGTCCCCGACGGCTACCTCAACACCGCGAGCATCGGCATCCCGCCGACCGACGCCGTCCGCAAGGTCTCCGAGGCGGTGGAGCGCTGGGGCCGCGGCTCGGACCGGCCGGGCGACTTCGACGAGCACGTGGCCACCGCCCGCGACGCCTTCGGCCGCCTCATCGGCGTCCCCGCCGACCGGGTCGCCATCGGCGCCAGCGCTTCTCAGGTGATCGGCCTGGTCGCGGCCAGCCTGCCCGACGACGCGCGGGTGCTGGTGGCCACCGACGACTTCACCAGCGTGCTGTTCCCGTTCGCCGCCCAGGCCGACCGCGGCGTCACCGTCACCGAGGTCGACCTGGACGAAATCGGCGAGCGCGCACCGGAATTCGACCTCGTCGCGGTCAGCGCCGTGCAGTCCAAGGACGGCCGCATCGCCGACTTCGAAGGGCTCCAGCTGGCCAAGCAGGAGCACGGCACCCGCGTGCTGCTCGACGTCACGCAGGCCGCCGGTTGGATGCCGCTGCGGCTCGACTGGGCGGACTGGGTGGCAGGCGCCGGGTACAAGTGGCTGATGGCCCCGCGCGGCTCGGCCTGGCTGGCGGTCCACCCCGACGCGCCGCGACCCGTTCCGCACAGCGCCAACTGGTACGCCGCCGAGGACCCGTGGGAGGCCACCTACGGCCTGCCGCTGCGGCTGTCCGGTGACGCGCGCGGGCTGGACATCTCGCCCGTGTGGCTCGCGCAGGTCGGCGCGGCGGCGTCGATGGAGTGGCTGGCCGGTCTGGACCTGGCCGGAGTCGCCGAGCACTGCAGCGGCTTGGCCGACGGGTTCCGGGCGGAGCTCGGGATGCCGGCGGCCGGGTCGGCGATCGTGTCGGTGGCAGGCCAGGATGCCGTGGCCAAGCTCACGGCCGCCGGTGTGGCCTGCGCCAGCCGCGGGGGCCAGGCCAGGGTGTCGTTCCACCTCTACAACACCGCCGAGGACGTCGAAAGGGCGGTCCGCGCACTGCTCTGATCAGCGCAACCGGGTATCGGGTTGTCCATCCCGTAATCCACAACCGCTACCGTAGGCACTCGTGTCAGACCGACAGGGTGTGCCTGAAGACGTGACGGGAGCGCACGGCAACACGCAGCGTGATACCGCGCCGTTGAGGCGGGACAACGCCTACATCAGGCAGGACCGCCAGGTGGCCGCACCGACCCCGGAGCACGCCACCAGGCCGGTGATCACGCATTCGCCGACGCCGCAGCAAGCGCCTCACCCGGCGCCGCAGCAGCCGTACCCGGGCACCAGCAGACAGTCCGCGCCGCCGCCCCCGCCGCCGAGGCAGCAGCGGTCGCAGGGCGTCACGCCGATGGGCTGGGCGCTGCGGGGACTCGTGCTGCTGCTGATCGCGGTCGTGTCCGGACTGATCTGGAGCGCCATCAAGCCCGATGACGAGGTCGCCGCGCCGCCACCGCTGAAGCTGCGCTACGACTTCACCCTGGTCCGCAAGGAGGAGGCGTTCCAGGGCTGCAAGGGCGTCTCGACCGACTCCATCCAGAACTTCTTCAGCAAGCAGGAGTGCGACCACCTCACCCGCGCGCTCTACACGACGACCCTGCCCGACGGCCGCCGCGTCCTCACCTCGGTGATCACCGTGCTGATGCCGACGCCGCAGTTCGCCACCCAGCTCAACGAGCTGACCACCAAGGACGGCACCGGCAACATCCGGGACCTGGTGGACGACGAGCGCGACGGCACCAGCGACATGCCCGACCTCGACGACGCGGCCTACGCCTCGGGGCGGCAGGACCGGCTGGTCGTGATCGGTGACTCGGCGTTCTACGGCAAGTCCTCGAAGAAGGACCCAGCGCTCAGCGACGTCACCAACGAGGCCCTCAAGCTGGGCTGGCCCCAGGACCAGGCGCCCAAGTGACCGGGCCCCTCAGCCGGCACCGCGGCTGACTACGCCCGTTGGCCGGGGAATTTCTCCGCGGCGGGCTGGCGTCCCAGCGTCAGCCGCCAGCGGGTCGCCCTGGTGGCGGAGGTCGTCAGGCCGTCCAGCGCGGCGCTGCGCATCCCGGCGTCCTCGGTGCTGTCGAGCACGGAGCGCCAGCCGACCTGGCAGTCGCTCTCGGTGGTGATCAGCAGCTCGATCGCCTTCGACTGGTCGGCCACGTCGCCGCCGACGTCGTAGGCGGGCTGGGCAGGGGTCGGTGTCAGGCCCGCCTGCCGCATCGCCTGCTCGGCGGTGTCGCGCAGCCGGGTGTGCGCGTCGACGGCCTCCTCGATCGCGCTGCGCACGCGTGCCTCGCCGACGAAGGCGTTGGCCAGCCCGTAGACCCACAGGGCCGCGTGCTCGGCGCCCAGCGCGTCGCCGAGGGCCTTGGCGGCCTGCTCCGAGATCTCGCTCAACCCAGCACCTCCTGCAAGCACGCACAACTCGCGGACACCGACGCCACCATCCCCGCGCGGTAGCCGGACAACCCGGGAACGAGCTTCGCCGCCTGCTCCTGGCCCTCGCGCACGGCCGCGCGCAGCGCGTCGGCGGCGGCTTCGGCGGAGGCGGGCGCCTTCTTCGGGGCCGGATCGGGCACCGACGGCGGGTCCTCGGGGTCGCGCGGCGCGACCCGGTCGATCTCCCGCTGCAACGCGCTGGCGTGCGCCGTTCGCGCCGCGGCGAGCTCGCGCGCCGTCTCGGCCATCCCGGAGTGCCTGCGGGCGATCGCGTTCGCCAGCGCGGCATCGGCCTTCGCGGCGGTCGCCAGCGGCAGCAGCTGATCGGGCTCGTCGGAGCCGGTGCCGCACGCGGCCAGCACGGCCACTGCGGGCGCGGCGGCGAACAGCCGCAGAACACGTCGGCGCTCGATCACCGGCAGGGATGCGCGGGGGAGTTCCACGACGACCTATCCTGCCAGGCACCGCGATCAACGCGCGCACCCTGGGTGCCACCGCAGGGGCGGTGGGACCGGTGATCCATTCAGGGCTGTGCGCAATCCGCCGATCGTTAAGGTCCCGCGTCGCGCTCGGGTGCGGGCGGACGCGATACCCTGGGCGACCGCGGCCGGAGCAGACCGGACGCGGGCGGTTCGTGCCCGCGATTCGGGCCCGGATCGCGATGCATGAGGTCTTCTGAGACCACGAACCGAAACCTAGGAGTGCCAACGTGTCCAGCCCGCCGCGTGGTGAGATCACCGCGCAGCTGGAGCCCGTCGTCGCCGAGGCCGTCGCCGAAAAGGGCTTCGACCTCGAAGAGCTCGACGTGCAGCAGGCCGGTCGTCGCCGGCTGGTCAAGGTCGTCATCGACTCCGATGACGGTGTCGGCCTCGACGACATCACCGAGGTGAGCCGCTCGGTCGCCAAGGTTCTGGACGCGCACGAGCACGTGCTGGCCGGCTCCTACACGCTGGAGGTCACCTCGCCCGGCGTGGACCGGCCGCTGACCAAGCAGCGACACTGGAAGCGCGCCCGCAACCGGCTGGTGAAGATCCGGCTGACCAGCGGCGAGCAGCTGGTGGCGCGGGTCGGCAGCGCGGATGATGAGAGCGTGCAGGTGCTGGTGGGCGCTGAGATCCGCCAGGTGGCCTACCGTGATGTGGAGCGCGCGGTGGTCGAGGTGGAGTTCCAGCAGCCACCGGCGGAAGACCTGGTCAAGCTGGAGCGGGCTGCGAGCGGCGTTTCCCAGCAGGGGGACGACCGGGAAGACACGGAGGAGTCGAGGTGAACGTCGACATCGCGGCGCTGCGGGCGATCGAACGCGACAAGGACATCCCGTTCGAGACGGTCCTTGAAGCGATCGAATCGGCACTGCTCACCGCATACCGTCACACCGAGGGGCACCAGCCGCACGCGCGGGTGGAGGTCGACCGCAAGACCGGCATCGTGCGGGTCATCGCGCACTCCCTCAACGCCGACGGCAGCGTTTCCGAGGAGTGGGACGACACCCCGGAGGGGTTCGGGCGGATCGCGGCGACGACCGCGCGGCAGGTCATCCTGCAGCGGCTGCGCGACGCGGAGCACGAGCGGACCTTCGGCGAGTTCGCCGCCAAGGAAGGCGAGATCATCGGTGGCGTGATCCAGCGCGACGCGCGGGCCAACTCGCGCGGCATGGTGATCGTGCAGATCGGTGACAGCGAAGGCGTCATCCCCGGTGCCGAGCAGGTCCCGGGGGAGAACTACGAGCACGGCACCCGGATCAAGTGCTACGTCTACGGCGTGGCGCGCAGCGCCCGGGGTCCGCAGATCTCGCTGTCGCGCACCCACCCGAACCTGGTCCGCCGGCTGTTCGCGCTGGAGGTCCCGGAGATCGCCGACGGCACCGTGGAGATCCCGGCGGTCGCGCGCGAGGCCGGGCACCGGTCGAAGATCGCGGTGCGGTCCACGGTCAGCGGCGTCAACGCCAAGGGCGCCTGCATCGGCCCGATGGGCGCGCGGGTCCGCAACGTGATGAGCGAGCTGGGCGGCGAGAAGATCGACATCATCGATCACTCGGACGACCCGGCGACCTTCGTCGGCAACGCGCTGTCGCCGGCCAAGGTGGTCTCGGTCGAGGTGGTCGACGAGCGCACCAAGACCGCGCGGGTGATCGTGCCGGACTTCCAGCTCTCGCTGGCGATCGGCAAGGAAGGCCAGAACGCGCGGCTGGCGGCCCGGCTGACCGGCTGGCGGATCGACATCCGCAGCGACGCCGACCCGTCGTCGCCGACCACGACGAGCGGCCAGGCACCCGTCCAGCCGACCGGTCCGGACCCGGCGGTTGAGGGACTGCCCACCGTGGGTTCGGCTGAGTGACGCCCTCGGGTTAGAATCGTTAACGAGGCTCGACGCGAGGGGAGCGATCAATCCACACGAGTGCACCCGGGAATGGCCAGCGCCATGTGCCGGTTCGTACGTGCGTGGGTTGTCGTACTCGGACGTCGGCCGTTGAGCTGCTACGCGTGGTGGCTGAGGTCGGTGGTTCGGGTCCCGTCGCGGTTCCCGATCCGCGGCATCGGCGACCGGGTCGGGGAGCCTGGCTGCACCCTGACCCGGCTTGCCTTCGTCTAGCCGAACGGCGCCGGGCTTTTCCGCGGGCACTTCGAGTGCCGGGATCTCTCGACACCTCAGCCGTGCAACACCACTTGAGTGCCGGGCAACCGCCCGCGGTGGCTCAGGACATGACCGACGCGGGATCCGTCCCGCGCCAGGCAACCGAAGGAAAGCAGGTCGACCCGTCATGAATCAGCCGTGAAGCTGAAGCCATGAACGCGCATCGGCGATAGGACGAGGTCGAGCGGGACTGCCGCCCGGCCTCACCCAGATGAGGAGAGCAGTGGCAGGCAAGGCCCGCGTACATGAGCTCGCTAAAGAGCTCGGTGTCACCAGCAAGGAAGTACTGAACAAGCTCGCCGAGCAGGGCGAGTACGTCAAGTCTGCGTCCTCCACCGTGGAAGCCCCGGTGGCTCGCAGGCTCCGTGACGCATATGTCAAGTCGTCGAAGAAGAGCGGCGACAACGGCAAGCCCTCTCAGAGCGACAAGGCTGTCAGTACCGGAGGGGCGGCTGGATCGTCAGCCCCCAAGCCTGGACCCAAGCCCGGCCCGCGCGCCGAGGCACCCAAGCCCGGCCCGAAGCCGGGTCCGAAACCGACCCCCAAGCCCGAACCGAAGGCCGAAGAGCCGGCCCCGGCCGCTCAGGCGGAGCCGAAGGCCGAGGCTCCCAAGGTCGAAGAGCCCAAGTTCGAGCAGCCCAAGGCCGAGCCCCAGGGCGACAAGCCCAAGGGCGACGCCAAGCCCGGCCCGAAGCCGGGTCCCAAGCCCGCGCCCAAGGCTCCGGGTGGCGACGGCGATGCCGCGCGCCCGAAGGCGCCCAAGCCGGGTCCGAAGCCCCCGCGCGTCGGCAACAACCCGTTCGGCGTCGGCCAGGGTGCTCCTCAGCAGCGCCCGGGTCGTCCCGGTCCGGGTCCGCGTCAGGACCGCGGTGGCCAGCAGGGCCCCGGTCGCGGTCGTGACGACCAGCGCCGTGGCGGTGGCCAGGGTGCCGGAACCGCTCCTGCCGGTGGCGGCAACAACGCCCCGCGCGGCGAAGGCGGCGGCGGTGGCGGCGGCGGTTCGCGCCCGAACCCGGGCATGATGCCTCCGCGTCCGAACCCCGGCATGATGCCTCCGCGTCCGGCCCGCGGTGGGCCCGGCGGTGGCCCTGGCGGCGGTCGTGGCCGTGGCGGTCCCGGCGGCGGTGGCGGCGGCGGTGGCGGCGGTCGTCCCGGTGGCGGTGGCGGTGGCTTCCGTCCCGGTGGCGGTGGCGGCGCTCCGGGTGGAGCTCCGGCCGGCGGTGGTTTCCGCGGTCGTCCCGGCGGCGGTGGCCGTCCGGGCGGTCCCGGTGGTCGCGGCGGCACGGCTGGTGCCTTCGGTCGCCCCGGCGGTCCCGCGAAGCGCGGTCGCAAGTCGAAGCGGCAGAAGCGCCAGGAGTACATGGAGAACATGCAGGCGCCGTCCGTCGGCGGCGTCCGCCTCCCGCGCGGTAACGGCGAGACCCTTCGCCTGCGCCGCGGTGCTTCGCTGACCGACTTCGCCGAGAAGATCAACGCCAACCCGGCTTCGCTGGTGCAGGCGATGTTCCACCTCGGTGAGATGGTCACCGCGACCCAGTCCGTCTCCGACGAGATCCTCGAGCTCCTCGGCCAGGAGATGAACTACAAGGTCGAGATGGTCTCCCCGGAGGACGAGGACCGGGAGCTGCTGCAGTCGTTCGACATCAACTACGGCGACCCGGGCTCCTCCGAGGAGGAGCTGGCCGCCCGTCCGCCGGTCGTGACCGTCATGGGTCACGTCGACCACGGTAAGACGCGGCTGCTGGACACCATCCGGAAGGCGAACGTGCAGGCCGGCGAGGCCGGCGGCATCACGCAGCACATCGGTGCCTACCAGGTCGTCACCGAGCTGGAGGGCAACGAGCGGCCCGTCACCTTCATCGACACCCCTGGTCACGAGGCGTTCACCGCCATGCGTGCCCGCGGTGCGAAGTCGACGGACATCGCCGTGCTGGTGATCGCCGCGGACGACGGCGTCATGCCGCAGACGGTCGAGGCGATCAACCACGCCCAGGCCGCCGGTGTGCCGATCGTGGTCGCGGTCAACAAGATCGACGTCGAGGGTGCGAACCCGGACAAGATCCGCCAGCAGCTCACCGAGTACAACCTGGTGGCCGAGGAGTACGGCGGCGAGACGATGTTCGTCGAGATCTCCGCCAAGCAGGGCACCAACATCGACGGTCTGCTGGAAGCGATCCTGCTGACCGCCGACGCCTCGCTGGATCTTCGGGCCAACCCGAAGATGTCGGCGCAGGGTGTCGCGATCGAGGCGCACCTGGACCGCGGTCGCGGTCCGGTGGCCACCGTGCTGGTGCAGCGAGGCACGCTGCGCGTCGGTGACTCGGTCGTCGCCGGTGACGCGTACGGCCGCGTTCGCCGCATGATCAACGAGAACGACGAGGACGTCACCGAGGCGATGCCGTCTCGTCCGGTCCAGGTCATCGGCTTCACGTCGGTGCCCGGTGCCGGTGACTCCTTCCTGGTGGTCGACGAGGACCGGGTCGCCCGGCAGATCGCCGACCGCCGCGGGGCCCGCATCCGCGAGGCGCAGAACGCCGCCAAGCGCAAGCGGGTCAGCCTCGAGGACCTGGACAAGGTGCTCAAGGAGACCAACCAGCTGAACCTGATCATCAAGGGTGACAACTCGGGTACCGTCGAGGCGCTCGAAGAGTCCCTGATGAAGATCGAGGTCGGCGAAGAGGTCGAGCTGCGGGTCATCCACCGCGGCGTCGGTGGCATCAACGAGTCCGACATCAATCTCGCCACCGCGGAGAACACCATCGTCCTGGGCTTCAACGTCCGGGCCGAGGGCAAGGCGGCCGAGGTCGCCAACCGCGAGGGCGTCGAGATCCGGTACTACTCGGTGATCTACCGCGCCATCGAGGACATCGAGCAGGCCCTCAAGGGCATGCTCAAGCCCGAGTACGAGGAAGTCGAGCTCGGTCGCGCCGAGATCCGCGAGGTCTTCAAGTCCTCGAAGGTCGGCACGATCGCCGGTTGCATGGTCACCGACGGCATCGTCAAGCGGAACGCGAAGGCGCGTCTGCTGCGGGACAACGTGGTGGTCGCCGAGAACCTCAGCATCAACTCGCTGAAGCGGTTCAAGGAAGACGCCACCGAGGTCCGCGACGGTTTCGAGTGCGGTCTGACCCTGGGGTCGTACAACGACCTCAAGGTGGGCGACATCATCGAGCCGTACGAGATGCGCGAGAAGCCTCGCGACTGACACCGCACCTGCGCAGGGGGTCCGCAACGGACCCCCTGCGCGGGCTCGGGGGAAGATTCCGCCCATGTACGTCGGTGCGCTCGAACTGGACGTGCTCTTCGGTGACGTCCACTCGTTGAAGCAGAAGCGGGCCGTGGTCCGGCCGGTCCTGGCCGAACTCCGCCGCCGCTTCGAGGTCGCCGTCTCCGAAGCAGGCGACCAAGACCTCCACCGCCGCGCTCAGCTCGGAGTGGCGGCGGTCTCCGGCGACGCCGCGCACGTGCGCGAAGTCCTGGAGGCGTGCGAGCGGTTGGTAGCCGCCCGCCCCGAGCTGGAGCTCCTCTCCGCCCGCCATCGCATGCTGGGACCGGAGGACTAGGTTCATCGGTGGTGCCTGTGCTCAGCGCGGGTGGGGGAACCTGAGCGGCTCCGTGGTCTCCGCGCCACTGCTTGTGCATTCCGCTTACCCGAGGGGTGGACAACGGCGTCGCGGCGTGCTCGCCACGAAACCGCTCAGAAACCCCCGGCGGTGCGAGCTGCTCAGGTGCTCACCAGAAGGGGAAAGTGGCTCCGCCACTTCGAGAACGATGTTGGACCCACCCGCCGGAGCACCGCGGGTGTCGAAGCTTTCTTGCAAGAAGGAGGTGCGTCGTGGCTGATACGGCGCGCGCCCGCAGGCTGGCCAAGCGCATCGCGCAGATCGTCGCGTCCGGGCTGGAGCACGAGGTCAAGGACCCGCGACTGGCGATGGTGACGATCACCGATGCGCGAGTCACCCCGGATCTGCGGGACGCCACGGTCTACTACACCGTCTTCGGCGACGACGCCGACTACGCCTCGACGGCGGCCGCGCTCAACAGCGCCACCGGCGTGCTGCGCTCCCGGGTCGGCGACCAGACCGGGGTCCGGTTCACGCCGACCCTGACGTTCGTCGCGGACACCGTCCCGGACCAGGCCCGCCGGATGGAGGAGCTGCTCGCCAAGGCCAAGGAGGCCGACGACGAGGTCGCACGACTGGCCTCCGGTGCGGTCCCGGCCGGCGACGCGGACCCCTACCGCACGAGCGCTGACACCGAGGATGATGATGACGACACCGACGGTGTCGATGACGAGGACTTTTCCGACGCCGATGTGCGTCGTGGCCCACAAGGTGGTTGAGTCGCGGCGCCGAATCGGGTGCGTTGGTCATCGGTGGCTCTGACAGGGCCGCCGATGACGTGGAGGTGACGTGTGCGCGGGCAACCCGAGACCGCCGGCCAGCAGGGCGACCCGGAGACGGGCGAGTCCCTGCGAGAGGCCGTCGCGGCAGCTGCGGGCAAGCTCGCGGCAGCACCGGACGTGACCCTGTTCGGGCACGTCAACCCCGATGCCGACGCCCTGGGCAGCGCGCTCGCGCTGGGCAGGGCGCTGAAGAAGCGCGGTAGCGAGGTCCGGGTGTCCTTCGGGCATCCGGACAAGCCCGCGCACTCGCTGCGCGACCTCGACGTCGACGGGCTCATCGTGCCCCCGTCGGAGGTTCCCCCCGCGCCGCCGCTGCTGGTCGTGTGCGACTCGGGCAGCCTCGGTCGGCTGGGCAGGCTCGCCGACCGCGTCAAGGGCACCATCGCCGCGGGTGGTGAGGTGATCGTCCTCGACCACCACATCGCCAACACCCGCTACGGCACCCTGCACGTCCTCGACGAGTCCGCCGAGGCCACGGTGCTGCTGGTGCTGCGGCTGCTCGACGAGCTCGGCGCGGAACTGGACCTGCCGACCGCCCGCTGCCTGTACGCCGGGCTGGTCACCGACACCCGCTCGTTCCGGCACGCCAGCGCCGAGGTGCACCGGGTCGCGGCCCGGCTGCTCGATGCGGGCGTCGATCCCGAGGCGACCACCAAGCCGCTGCTCGACACCCACCCGTTCGGGTTCCTGGGCATGCTCGCCGGTGTGCTGTCGAAGGCCGAGCTGGAGCCGTCCGCGGCCCAGGGCCTGGGCTTCGTGCACACCACCGTCCGCAAGGACCAGTCCGAGGGGTTGGGCAGCGAGGACGTCGACAGCGTCATCGACCTCATCCGCACCACCGGTGAGGCCGAGGTCGCGGCGGTCCTCAAGGAGATCGGCCCCGATCACTGGTCGGTGTCGCTGCGCGCGAACAGCCGCGTCGACGTCAGCCACGCGGCCAACGCCTGCGGAGGCGGCGGCCACCGGCTCGCCTCCGGCTTCACGGCTCGCGGCGAGGAGCACGAGATCCTCGCCGGGATCCGCAAGGCCCTCGAAGAAGCCCCTCTCCTCGGCCCCTGAGGCTCGCCCTCCCGCGAAGCCGTCGAATTTCGCGCGAAATTCGAAGGCTGAAGTTCGGGGTCGAATTTCGCGCGAAATTCGAAGTCCTCACCCGGTCGGGTTTCGTGCTGGCTGGGTCAGGAGCGCTTGCGAGCTCGGAACGCGGCCACGTGCATGCGGTTGGCGCAGCGCGGTGAGCAGAAGCGCTTCGCCTGGTTCGTCGAGGTGTCCAGGTAGTACGTCGAGCACCCCTCCGCCTCGCAGCGTCCCCAGCGGGCGGTGCCGTGCGCGACGATGCCCTGGGCCAGGCCCCACGCCGCCGCAGCGGCGACCTCGTCGACCGCGGGGGCGTCGGGGCCGGCGACGTGGACGTGCCAGTTGGGCGCTCCGTCGTGGCCGCCGTGACCGGAGAGCCGGGGGCGCGGGGGATGGGCGGCCAGCAGCGCGTTGATCTCGGTGCGGACCGTCTCGTCCTGGGCCGGCCCGTCCGAAGCCATCATGGCGGCCAGCGCCCGGCGCAGGCCCTCGGAGACCTCCCGCAGCAGGGGCAGGTCGGAGTCCCGGAGGCGGTCGGCCCACCAGGGCTCGTCGCGCAGCGCGGCGCGGACGGCCTCGACGTCGGTCAGCTCGGCGTTGGCGAGCCGGAGCGCGACCTCGATGTAATCGGCGCTGTCCACTGACGCTCCTTACCGCTACCCTGTGTCAGGGTCGAACCCATCAATCGCAGCTTACAAGGGAGATGACGTGTCCGAGGCCGGGGAACGCGTGTCACCGCGCAAGGTGCTGGGGCTCGCCGTCCCCGCGCTGGGCGTGCTGGCGGCCGAGCCGCTGTACGTGCTGGTCGACACGGCCGTGGTCGGTCACCTCGGGGCCGTCCCGCTCGCCGGGCTCGCGCTCGGCGGCACCCTGTTCACGCTGATCTCCAGCCAGCTGACCTTCCTGACCTACGGCACCACCGCGCGCACCGCCCGGCTGCACGGCGCCGGTCGGCGCACCGAAGCCGTCGCCGAGGGCGTGCAGGCCACCTGGCTCGGGATCGCCGTCGGCGTGGTGCTGCTGCTGATCGCCCAGCTGGTCGCCACGCCCGTCGCGGAGCTGCTGGCGGGGCCCGGACCGGTCGCCGACGCCGCCGGGACCTGGCTGCGCATCGCGCTCTGCGGAGCCCCGCTGGTGCTGATCACCATGGCGGGCAACGGCTGGATGCGCGGTGTCCAGGACACGGTCCGCCCGCTGCGCTACACGCTCATCGGCAACGGCGTGTCCGCCGTGCTGTGCCCGATCCTGGTCTACCCGATGGGCCTCGGGCTGGAGGGTTCGGCGATCGCGAACCTGATCGGCCAGAGCATCGCCGCCGCCCTGTTCATCCGCGCCCTGCTCGTGGAGAAGGCGCCGCTGCGCCCCGACGGGGCCCTGATGCGCGCTCAGCTCGGACTCGGCCGCGACCTGGTGCTGCGCACGATGGCCTTCCAGGTCTGCTTCCTGTCGGCGACCTCGGTGGCCGCCCGCACCGGGGCCGAGACGGCGGCGGCGCACCAGGTCGTGTGGCAGCTGTGGATGTTCCAGTCGCTGGTGCTGGACTCGCTGGCCATCGCCGCCCAGTCGCTGGTCGGCGCCGCCCTCGGCAGCGGTTCGGTGCCGCGCGCGAAGGCCGTCGCCAAGCAGGTGACCTGGTACAGCCTGGTGTTCGGGTGCGGATTGGCCGTGTTCTTCACCGCCGTGTCCGGCGTGCTGCCGTCGGTGTTCACCACCGATGCCGCCGTGCTCGCCGAGATGCCGCACGCCTGGTGGTTCTTCGTGGCGGTGCAGCCGGTGGCGGGCGTGGTCTTCGCGCTGGACGGGGTGTTCCTTGGCGCGGGCGACGCCGCCTACCTGCGCACCGCGACGATCCTCAGCGCCGTCATCGGCTACCTGCCGCTGATCTGGCTGGCGCTGGCCTTCGGCTGGGGCCTGGCCGGGATCTGGACCGGGCTGAGCCTGTTCATGGTGCTGCGGATGATCACGCTGCTGCTGCGGGCCCGCTCCGGCAAGTGGGCCGTGGTCGGCACGACCCCCGCGGCAGCGGCGGCCTGACCCTGGCGGAATCGCGCGGCGCCGGGTCGGGAATGATGGTTCGCCGTGTCCGCGCAATCCCGCAAACAGAGTCCCGCCGTTCCTCCCGGCCTGCTGGTGGTCGACAAACCGGCGGGGATGACCTCGCACGACGTCGTCTCCCGAGTTCGCCGCATCATGGGCACCCGCAAGGTCGGGCACGCGGGGACGCTGGACCCGATGGCCACCGGCGTGCTGGTGCTCGGCCTGGAGCGCGCGACCAAGCTGCTGGGCCACCTCGCGCTGGACACCAAGGCGTACCTGGCCACCATCACCCTCGGCGCGTCGACCACGACCGACGACGCCGAAGGTGAGGTCGTCTCCTCGGCCGACGCGTCCGGTGTGGACGAGACCGCGATCCGCGACGGGGTCGCGGCGCTGACCGGGGAGCTGGAGCAGGTGCCCAGCGCGGTCAGCGCGGTCAAGATCAACGGCCGTCGCGCCTACGACATCGCGCGCAGCGGGGAGACCGTCGAGCTCGCCGCCCGCCCGGTCACCGTCTCCCGCTTCGACGTGCTCGCGCTGCGGCGCACCGACGAGACCACCGAACTGGACGTGCTGGTGGAGTGCTCCTCGGGCACCTACGTGCGCGCGCTGGCCCGCGACCTCGGGGAAGGGCTCGGCGTCGGGGGACACCTCACGGCGCTGCGCCGCACCCGGGTCGGGCCGTTCGGGCTGGCCACGGCGCGCACCCTCGACCAGCTGGAGGAGACCCCCGAGCTGTCGATGGGGCTGGACCAGGCCGTCGAGACCGCCTTCCCCCGCCGCAACGTCGACGCCTCCACCGCTCGCGCGCTGTCGCACGGGCAGGTCGTGACCGCGGCCGGCGTCGAGGGGACCTACGGGATGTTCGACCCCGACGGCCGGGCGGTGGCACTCGTCCGCGACCGGGGCCGCACGGCCAAGGCAGTCCTGGTCATCATCCCCGGGAACTGACGGCGCGTTCACCCGACTGGATTGCCGATTCGAATTTCGCGCGAAATTCGAGCCCGAAAGTTCCGACTCGAATTTCGCGCGAAATTCGAATCGGGGTGGGACGCGGGAGTGCTCGGGCGGCTCCGGTGCGCGGGTTCGAAACCACCGCTGGGCGCGTGATCGTTCGGGGGAAGTAGGCTTCCGGGTCGTGCAGCGTTGGCGTGGTTTGGAGCAGCTTCCCGGTGGTTGGGGCCGTTGCGTGGTCACCATCGGTGTCTTCGACGGTGTGCATCGCGGTCACCAGAAACTCATCGCGCACGCGGTGCAGAAGGCTCGGCGGCGGGGCGTTCCCTGCGTGCTGATGACCTTCGACCCGCACCCCGCGGAGGTCGTGCGCCCGGGGAGCCACCCGGCGCAGCTGACCACGTTGCAGCGGCGGGCCGAGCTCGTCGAGCAGCTGGGCGTGGACGTGTTCTGCGTGCTGCCGTTCACCCGCGAGCTGTCCCGGGTGCCCGCCGAGGGGTTCGCGCACGAGGTCCTCGTCGAGAAGCTGCACGCCGCCGAGGTCGTGGTGGGGGAGAACTTCACCTTCGGCCACAAGGCGGCCGGCAACATCGACCTGCTCACCAAGCTCGGCGAGCGCTTCGGCTTCGAGGTCGCCTCCGACGCGCTGGTGTCCGGACCGGTGGAGCGCTCGGACGACGCCGATGGCACGTCGGTGACGTTCTCCTCCACCTACATCCGCGCGTGCATCGACGCGGGTGACGTGGTGGCCGCGGCCTCGGCGCTGGGACGCCACCACCGCATCGAGGGCATCGTGGTGCGCGGCGCGGGTCGCGGCGGCAAGGAGCTGGGCTTCCCGACGGCCAACCTGTCCACGCCGGACTACACGGCGATCCCCGCCGACGGCGTCTACGCGGCGTGGTTCACCCACCGCAGGCGTGGCGCGTCCCAGCCGGGACCGGCGATGCCGGCTGCGGTGTCGGTGGGCAGCAACCCGACGTTCTCCGGAACCGAGCGCACCGTCGAGGCCTTCGTGCTCGACGTGGACGCCGACTTCTACGGCGAGCACGTCGATCTGGACTTCGTGCAGCGGCTACGGGCAATGGAGCGCTACGACTCGGTGGACGCGCTGATCGACCAGATGAACGCCGACGTCGCCGAGACCCGCCGAATCCTCGGGGTGCGGGAGTGAGCTCCGCCGCCGGGAGGAACAGGTTTTCGGATTCTCGACCCCGTGCGGCCGGTGAGCTGGCAGGATTCGAGTCCGGATCATCCCGGGTTCGTCGGGGTGGCGGTCACGCAGGGGGAGCGAAGGTGACGGAGAGCAGCAGCGTCCAGCGAAATCTGGCTCTGCAGCGGCAGTGGTACGGCGAGCCGCTGGGAGACCGGGTGCGCCGACTGGTCGTCGCCTTCCGCATCTCGCAGGCCCAGCTGGCCGACGTGCTCGGCATCAGCGCTCCCATGCTCAGCCAGGTGATGAGCGGCCGCCGCGCCAAGATCGGCAACCCGCAGGTGCTGGCCCGGCTGGTGATGCTGGAGCGCAAGGTCCTCATCCCGGGCGTGGCCGCGGGCGAGTCGGACGCGATCAAGCAGGCACTGGAGGACGTGCGCCAGTCGCAGCCCTCGGTGGGGCGCGACAACCTGCCGGTCAAGCAGACCGCCAACGGCGAGCAGATCGCCTGGCCGGTGCTGCTGGAGGTCGCCAAGCCCACCGAGCTGGAGGCCGCGGCCTCGTTATTGGAGGGCCGCTACCCACGCCTCGCAGGGCTCCTGCGTCGAGCCGCCGACAGCGAGTAGCCGGGCCATACTCGCGGGATGCGGCTGTTCACCGCGCTGTGGCCCTCCGATGAAGCGGTCCGGCACCTGTCGGAGGCGATCTCGGCCCTCGACCGGGCGCGGGTGACCGAGGTGACGGCGGGCGTGCGCAAGTTCCGCTTCACCCCCGCCGAGCGCTGGCACCTGACGTTGCGCTTCCACGGCGACGACGCCGACCCGCAGCGCGTCGCCGACCGCCTCGACCGCCGCATGGCGCACATCACCGCAGCACCGCCCGCCCTGCGCCTGACCGGCTCGGGAACGTTCCGGGGAGTGCTGTGGACGGGCGTGGAACCGGCCACCGAGTCCGACCGGCTCGCGCTGCGGGAGCTGGTGCGCGCGGCCGGTGGCGACCCGCACGGGTTCCGGGCGCACCTGACCATCGCGCGGTGGGCGTCCGGCCGTGCCGACCGGCGGTCGATGCCGGGGCTGCTCGCCGGCTACACCGGTCCCTGGTGGACCGCCGGAGAACTCGCGGTGATGCGCAGTGACCAGGGCGAAGGCGGTCCGGTGTACCGGGCGGTGCACCGCGTGCCGGTGACGCGCGCTGCGTCGGGGTAACCCAGGGGAGCAGGGCTTCCCTGTTATCCTGGCCTGTGGAACGGCTGCAGTCCGTGGTGGCCGATTTCCGGGGTAACCAGTCCTCACGGCGGTGGCGCCGCACGGCAGCTCGCCGCCCACAGACACGGGACATGCAGAAGGAGTATTTCGTGGCGCTGTCCACTGACGAGAAGAAGCAGATCCTGGCCGAGTACGGCCTGAAGGACAACGACACCGGTTCGCCGGAGGCCCAGGTGGCCCTGCTGACCAAGCGGATCACCGGCCTGACCGAGCACCTCAAGCAGCACAAGCACGACCACCACTCGCGTCGTGGTCTGCTGCTGATGGTGGGTCGTCGCCGTCGTCTGCTCAACTACCTGACCAAGGTGGACATCGAACGCTACCGTTCGCTGATCCAGCGACTCGGTCTGCGTCGTTGACATGACACCGGGGGGAGTGGCCACGGCCGCTCCCCCCGGTGCGTAAAACCGGGCGGTGCCTCGCAGGCGCCGCCAGCAATTCAATAGAGCGCTCACGGTGGCAAGCACTGGGTGCAGGCGTCCGCCGGTCCTCGGTAGTGGCTGCCGGGCAAGTCGTCACGAGACGGTCCCGGGAGCTTCGATCGATGGCCGGCCTTGTCGGATCACCGATCCGGATGCTCCTGCCGTGGGCGTTGTGACGATAGGGAGTCACCTTGACTGAAGCGATCGAAGAGGGCGTGTACGAGTCGACCGCCGTGCTGGACAACGGCGCGTTCGGAACCCGTACCGTCCGTTTCGAGACCGGCCGGCTCGCCAAGCAAGCCGCCGGGAGCGTCGTCGCCTACCTCGACGACGAAACCATGCTGCTGTCGGCCACCACGGCCTCCAAGCAGCCGAAGGAGCACTTCGACTTCTTCCCGCTGACCGTCGACGTCGAAGAGCGGATGTACGCCGCGGGTCGCATCCCCGGCTCGTTCTTCCGCCGCGAGGGCCGGCCGTCCACGGACGCGATCCTGACCTGCCGCCTGATCGACCGCCCGCTGCGCCCGTCGTTCGTCGACGGCCTCCGCAACGAGGTCCAGGTCGTGGTCACGGTCATGAGCCTGAAGCCGGGCGACCTCTACGACGTGCTGGCGATCAACGCCGCGTCGGCGTCCACCCAGGGTTCGGGTCTGCCGTTCTCCGGCCCGATCGGTGCCACCCGCATGGCCCTGATCGACGGCCAGTGGGTCGCGTTCCCGACGCACGAGCAGCTCGAGCGCGCCGTGTTCGACATGGTCGTCGCGGGCCGCATCGTCGGTGACGACGTCGCGATCATGATGGTCGAGGCCGAGGCCACCGACAAGACCATCGACCTGGTCGCCGGTGGCGCCCAGGCGCCGACCGAGGAGATCGTGGCCGCGGGTCTGGAGGCGGCCAAGCCGTTCATCCGCACCCTGTGCGTGGCCCAGCAGCAGCTGGCCCAGGCGGTCGGCAAGGACACCCAGGACTTCCCGGTGTTCCCGGCCTACCAGGACGACGCGTTCACTGCCGTCGAGCAGGCCGTGTCCTCCGAGCTGGCCGAGGCGCTGAAGATCGCCGGCAAGCAGGAGCGGGAGACCCGCCTCGACGAGATCAAGGCGTCGGTCCTGGAGAAGGTCGGCACCGGCGAGGGCGAGGCGTTCGAGGGCCGCGAGAAGGAGATCGGCGCGGCGTTCCGCTCGCTGACCAAGAAGCTGGTCCGCCAGCGCATCATCCGCGACCAGGTCCGCATCGACGGCCGCAGCCTGACCGACATCCGCAGCCTGTCCGCCGAGGTCGGCGTGATCCCGCGGACCCACGGTTCGGCGCTGTTCGAGCGCGGCGAGACCCAGATCCTGGGTGTCTCCACGCTGAACATGCTGCGGCTGGAGCAGACCATCGACTCGCTCTCCCCGGAGACGACGAAGCGGTACATGCACCACTACAACTTCCCGCCGTACTCGACCGGTGAGACCGGCCGGGTGGGCAGCCCGAAGCGTCGCGAGATCGGCCACGGAGCGCTGGCCGAGCGCGCGCTGATGCCGGTGCTGCCCTCGCGCGAGGAGTTCCCGTACGCCATCCGGCAGGTTTCCGAGGCGCTGGGCTCCAACGGTTCGACCTCGATGGGCTCGGTCTGCGCCTCGACGCTGTCCCTGCTCAACGCGGGTGTGCCGCTGAAGGCGCCGGTCGCCGGCATCGCGATGGGTCTGGTCTCCGACGAGGTCGACGGCAAGACCCACTACGTGGCGCTGACCGACATCCTCGGTGCCGAGGACGCCTTCGGTGACATGGACTTCAAGGTCGCGGGCACGAAGGAGTTCGTGACCGCGCTGCAGCTGGACACCAAGCTGGACGGCATCCCGTCCGAGGTGCTGGCGCAGGCGCTGGGCCAGGCGCGCGACGCCCGGTTCACGATCCTGGAGGTCATGGCCGAGGCGATCGGCAAGCCCGACGAGATGAGCCCGCACGCCCCGCGCGTGACCTCGGTGACCGTCCCGGTGGACAAGATCGGCGAGGTCATCGGGCCGAAGGGCAAGATGATCAACTCGATCACCGAGGAGACCGGCGCCGAGATCAGCATCGAGGACGACGGCACCATCTACGTGGGTGCGGCCGACGGCCCGTCCGCGGAGGCGGCGATCGACAAGATCAACGCCATCGCGAACCCGCAGCTGCCGAAGGTCGGCGAGCGCTTCCTGGGCACCGTGGTCAAGACCGCGGCGTTCGGCGCGTTCGTCTCGCTGCTGCCGGGCAAGGACGGTCTGGTGCACATCTCCAAGCTGGGCAACGGCAAGCGCATCGGCAAGGTCGAGGACGTCGTGAACGTCGGCGACAAGCTGCGCGTGGAGATCGCCGACATCGACAACCGCGGCAAGATCAGCCTCGTGCTGGTCAACGACGAGGAGGAGAAGTCCGGCGAGGGCGAGGCCGCTCCGGCCGAAGCCTCCGCCGAATGATCCTCTGATCTGAGATCGCGATGCGGCCCGTCCCGGTCACCCGGGGCGGGCCGTATTGTCGTGAGTGCGCGGGGGATCGCGCGGAGGCGACGAGAACAGGGTTATGAAGCAGCAGAAGCAGACAGCCGGGCACCTGCAACGTCCCGGGACCACCCGGGTTCTCGGCGACAACGGTTCCGCGGAAGTGCGGCGGACGGTGCTGCCGGGCGGGTTGCGCGTGGTCACCGAATCGGTTCCCGGCGTCCGTTCGGCATCGGCGGGCATCTGGGTCGGGGTCGGTTCGCGCGATGAGACCAGGGCGCAGGCCGGTGCCGCGCACTACCTGGAGCACCTGCTGTTCAAGGGGACGGCGAAGCGGACGGCCGTGGGCATCGCGCAGGAGATCGACGCCGTCGGCGGTGAGCTCAACGCGTTCACCTCCAAGGAGCATACCTGCTACTACGCGCACGTGCTCGACGAGGACCTGCCGCTGGCCATCGACATGCTCTGCGACGTGGTCTTCGACGCGATCAACGACGCCTCCGACGTGGACGTGGAGCGCAGCGTGGTCCTGGAGGAGATCGCGATGCGCGACGACGATCCCGAGGACCTGCTGCACGAGCTGTTCTCCACGGCCGTGCTCGGCGACAGCCCGCTGGGGCGCTCGGTGCTGGGCACCGAGGAGTCGATCAGCGACATGACCCGCAACCGGGTGCACGGCTTCTACCGGCGCAGCTACCAGATGCCGAAGATGGTCGTGGCGGTCGCGGGCAACGTCGAGCACGCGAAGGTGGTGCGGCTGCTGCGCAAGGCGCTGGGCGACCGCCTGACCGGCGACCAGCGCCCGGAGGCGCCGCGCGGCGGCAGGATCCGGCTGCCCAAGCAGGAGCGGCTGGTGCTGCAGCCCGACGACACCGAGCAGACGCACCTGCTGATGGGGTGCCGGGGCCTGGACCGCTACGACGAGCGGCGCTTCGCGCTGGGCGTGCTCAACGCGGCCCTCGGCGGCGGGATGAGCTCGCGGCTGTTCCAGGAGATCCGCGAGAGCCGGGGCCTGGCGTACTCGGTGTACTCGTCGAGCACGGCCTACTCGGACGCGGGCACGTTCTCGGTCTACGCGGGCTGCACGCCGGAGCGCCTGGGCGAGGTCGCCTCGGTGATCCGCTCGGTGCTCGCCGACGTCGCGGCCGGGGGCCTGTCGGCGGAGGAGGTCGATCGGGGCCGCGGCCAGCTGCGGGGTGGTCTGGTCCTGGGGCTGGAGGACAGCGCGGCCCGGATGAGCCGCATCGGCAAGACCGAGCTCAACTACGGCCGCCACTACACGGTCGAGGAGACCCTCGCCAAGATCGAGGCGGTCACGCCCGACGACGTCGCGACCCTCGCCCGGGAGCTGCTCAACCGGCCCTTCACCACCGCCGTCGTGGGCCCGTACAAGACGCCGGAGGACCTCCCGGAGGGCGTGTAGCACCGAACCCGGCGGTGTTGGCCGAACCCGGAATACCGCCGTAATCCGAACCCGGAATACCGCCGTAATCGGGGGTCTGAGAACTGCGGCAATCCGGTCAGGGTGGTGGGGGCGTTGGGTGAATCCACTCGATGCCGCGTTCGCCTCCTAGGGTGGGGCCGTCGGTGATCGATGCCTCTTTCGTCCGGGCGGTTCGGATCCGAACTGCCCGGGTCCTGGACCCAGGTGCGCACGGCCGCCGGGCTCGTGCGGATCACCGGGATGGTGTCCGTCACCACGTGGGGTGGGTCGTCGGGTGGCCGCACGCACGATGCCTAGACTTCGGGTGAGCAGCGTCGGTGCGGAGAGGTGTTTCCACGGTGATCAAGGTTGGTGTGCTGGGCGCCCGCGGGCGGATGGGTTCCGAAGCGGCGCGAGCCGTCGGCGAGGCCGCCGACACCGAGCTGGTCGCCGAGGTCGACCAGGGCGACCCCATCGAGCGGCTGGTCGAGTCCGGCGCGCAGGTCGCCGTTGACCTGACCCACCCCGACTCGGTGCTCGGCAACATCAAGTTCTGCGTCGAGAACGGCATCAACGTCGTGGTCGGCACCAGCGGACTCGGACCGGCCGAGCTCGACTCCATCCGCACCTGGCTGGCCGCCAAGCCGGAGGTCGGCGTGATCGTGGCGCCGAACTTCGCGATCGGCGCGGTGCTGTCGATGCGGTTCGCCGAGCTGGCCGCCAAGTACTTCGAGTCCGCCGAGATCGTCGAGCTGCACCACCCGAAGAAGGCCGACGCGCCCTCGGGCACCGCAGCGCGCACCGCGCAGGTGATCGCGAAGGCCCGCGAGGAAGCCGAACTCGGCGAGATGCCCGACGCCACCACCAAGGACCCCGACGGAGCGCGGGGCGCCGAGGTCGACGGGGTGCGGGTGCACGCGGTCCGGATGACCGGCCTGGTCGCGCACCAGGAGGTGCTCTTCGGGACCGAGGGCGAGACCCTCACCATCCGCCACGACTCCTACGACCGGCGTTCGTTCATGCCGGGCGTGCTGCTGGGCATCCGCGAGGTCCCCAGCCGTCCGGGACTGACCGTGGGGCTCGACGTGCTGATGGGGATCTGAGGTGGCCAAGCAGCTGATGACGGCGCGCACCGCCGCGTTCGTCGTCGCGCTCGTGCTGCTGGCCTACCTGCTGCTGATGGGCGGCCGCGCGATCACGATGATCTCCAGCGGTGAGCCGGTCTTCATCGCGCTCGGCTTGGCGATCCTGGTCTTCCCCGTGCTGGGCGCGGTGCTCGTCGCCGACCAGCTGCGCTTCGGCGCCGCCACCGAGCGGCTGGCCCGCAGGCTCGACGACGAGGGCGCGCTGCCCGACGTCTCGCACCTCCCGCGCCGGCCCTCGGGCCGGGTCGAGCGGGAGGCCGCCGACGCGTGGTTCGACGCCAAGCAGTCCGAGCTCGAAGCGGCGCCGCAGGACTGGCGCCGCTGGTTCGCCCTCGCGCAGGCCTACGACCTCGCCGGTGACCGCAACCGGGGCCGCAAGGCGATGCGCAAGGCGATCGACCTGGAGCAGGACGACAAGGCCTGAGCCGCAGCAGCACCTCAGGCCGATGCGGCGGCTTCGGCGTCGTGCTCGTGGATCCACTGCAGGGTCTCGTGGACGGCGGCGAGGCGCCTGTTGCGGTCGTCGGCGCCGGGACCGTCGGGCAGGTGCAACATCGCCGAGGCCACCCACGAGCTGCGCTGGATCGAACGAGTGCGCGCGCGGCGCAGGTGCTCGTAGCGCGGGAGCGCCTGGTGCGGCTCGTAGCGGTGCAGCAAACATGCGAGGGTGGCCGCGTCCTCGATGGTCTGATTCGCGCCTTGGCCGTGGTGCGGCAGCATCGCGTGCACGGCGTCGCCGAGCAGCACGATCCCGTTCCGGTGCCAGCGGTTGAGCGGTGTCTGCCCGAACAGGGCCCATCGCTTGTGAAGACCGGTCGCCGCCACCATCTCCCGCACGCCGGGGTGCCAATCGGCGAAGGGCGCGCAGAGCCGTTCGGGGGAGATCTCCTCGACCCAGCTGGGACTCGACCACTCCGACGGCTCGTCGACCACCGCCAGGAAGTTGACGAAGGAGCCGCCGCCGATCGGGTAGTGCAGCACGTGGGCGCCCGGGCCCATCCAGAACTGGATGGCGCCGGGGTCGGGCAACGACGGCATCGAGCCGACCGGGATCAGTCCGCGAAACCCACTGGTGCCGGAGTACACCGCCGGTTCGGCATCGGTGACCCACCGGCGCACCGTGGAATGCACTCCGTCCGCGCCGACGACGAGATCGGCGCGGGCCGTGGTCCCGTTGGCGAACTCCAGCTCGTAGCCCTCGCCCTTCGCGGACAGGTCGATCAGCCGGTGGTCGAGGCGGAGGGCGTCCTGCCCGCATGCCTCGGCCAGGGCGATCTGGAGATCCGCGCGGTGCACGCCGTAGTACGGCGCGCCGAAACGCGCGGTGTAGTCATCGCCGACCGGGTAGGAGACGACGCGCTCGCCGCCACGCCAGTCCCGGTAGATCAACTCGGTGGGCACGGCGCTGCCGGCCGCCAGCCTGTCCCGCAGGCCGAGGCGGTGCAGCACGTGCGTCCCGTTGGCCGAGAGCGCCACCGCCGCACCCACTTCGCGCAGCTCCGCGACCTGCTCGTAGACCGCGGCTTCGATGCCTCGGCGCCGCAGCGCCACGGCGAGCGTGAGGCCACCGATGCCGGCGCCGATGATCGCTACCGATGTTGACCTGGTTGGCATGGCCGTCCCTGGCAGTTGTGTCCGACAGCTGTGTACCGGTCGGTACGTCGTTTGCACCGTAGTTGTACCGATCGGTACGGTCAATGGGTGAGTTCACGAGGCGACAAGCGGGCCGAACTGCTGCGCAAAGCGGTCGACCACCTGGCCACGCACGGCATCGCCGACCTGTCCTTGGCTCCCATGGCCGAGAAGCTGGGCACCAGCAAGCGCATGCTGCTGTACTACTTCGGCAGTCGGGATGTGCTCATCGCCGAGGCGATCGCCGCCAGTCGCCCCGACATCTCGGACCTGTTCCACGGCGTTCGCGATCTCGATGGGCTGGAGCGGGCTGCGTGGGCGTTGTGGGAAGCCATCACCCGCGGGCGGCAGCGGCGTCCGATCCGGATCCTGTTCCAGGTGCTGAGCTTGGCGCCGACTCAACCGGAGCGCTACGCCGAGCTCGCCGCCGACACCGTCACCGCGATGGTCGAACCGCTGGTGCCCGTCTACTGCCGCCTCGGGTTCGACGAGCACGACGCGCGTGCCCGCGCGAGCCTGCTCATCTCCGGTCTGCGCGGCTTGTGCTTGGACCAGATCGTCACCGGCGACACCGCGCGGATCGAGACCGCGGCCGGCGTGCTCATCCAGGCCGCCACCGCTCCGATGGCGAGTTGATGTGCGCGGGGTCGTCGTTCGCCGGGGCGCAACGCAGAATCGGTCACTTTATTTCCGGTTCACCAGGGGGTGTACCGCCGTTCGGGCTACCGATTCGATTTACCAGGCGATTCTCAGAAACTGATTCGTCAAGATCCCACGACGTGGTTGAACGTTGACACCACGTGGGCGCTTCTTGATTATTACTGGCATGTCCAGGTTCGCCTGTCTGGTGGCTCGCCTGCATGTCGATCTCCGACAGCAGGCCAGCGCGCTCTGTCACGCCTAAGGGACCTCTTTCTCTCGCCGCTGCAAGGCGTTTTCTCTCTCTCCGAGTAGTTCACGACGACGCACGTTCGGAAAACCGCGCATTCCGAACGCGCGCATTCGTCGTGCCCGATTTCGGAATTCTCCACGAAAATCCGGAGCACACATGAAGAAGAGTCTTCGAAGACTGCCCATCGGGCTGGCTGCCATAGCCCTGGCGGTCGGTTCGGTCACGTTGCCGGTGCAGGACGCCTACGCCGATGTCGACGTCTCCTCGCAGTCCGTGAAGGGTGCGGACGGCAAGGACTACACCGTCACCAACCACGTCGTGAAGAGCGCGCTGGAGAAGTCCACATCGGACGGCAAGCCCAAGGAGTGGCTGGTCGTCTGGGCGGGCGACGAGAACATCGCCGACACCGCGGTGGCCGACGTCCGCAACCTGCCGGGCTCGCTGGCCGGCGGCACCGGCAAGGTCGCCAACGCCCTGCCGGGCCCGGACTTCCTGGCGATCATCGACGCGACCAAGGGCTCACCCGGCTACGGCCAGGTGGTCAACACGGTCACCGTCGGCCCGCTGGTCGAGAACGAGCCGCACCACATGCAGTACGTGTGGCACAAGGGCGACACCATCTTCGCCGGTGCGCTCTTCGGCGCGGCGACCTACGCGTTCGACGTGACCTCGCTGCCCAACGTCAAGCTCAAGGGCATCAGCCTGCCAACCCAGACGCCAGGCGGCTCCGTTCCCGACGCGTACTGGACGCTCAAGGACGGCACCGCCTACGGCACCTACATGGGTGGCCCGGTGGCTCCGGGGCCGTACCGCTACTCGGACGGCTCGGTGCACCTGGGCAACGGCTTCGCCGGCAGCCCCGGCGAGGTCGTCCGGTTCGACGAGAACGCCAAGGTGCTCTCCGAATCACCGGCCGCCACGCCGGGCGGGGACAACGAGAAGCTGTGCGACAACCTGCCGCGGATCGGCACGCCGACCTGCGCCAACCCGCACGGCATCCAGGCACGCGAGGACCTGAACACCCTGGTCACGGCCGACTACACCGAGCCGCGCAACATCATCCTCGACCCGGTGAAGGCCCCGTCGCCGTACCTGCGGCGGCCGACCGTGCGGACCTGGGACATCTCCGACCGCAACCACCCGAAGCTCAAGGCGGTCAGCTACCTCCCGAACGGCCCGCGGGCCAACCCGGAGGACCCGCTGCACCAGGAGCAGCGGGCGGTCATGGAGACCACGGTGACGAACCTGCCCGGCCACAAGGGCGCTTTCGCCCAGACCATGCAGGGCGGCGCGGTGTTCTACACACCCGACATCACCGCACCGGAACCCCACTGGCGCCAGGTGTTCGACGACGGTGCCGCCGTCGTGAACTTCGACAAGGCCAACGACCGCAACGGCGGCAGCTCCAACGGCGGCTGGATCCAGACCAGCCCGGACGACCGGTTCCTGTACCGGGCGATCCAGGGGCGCGCTGCGGGCACCTTCGGCGAGGACGACCCGGGAACCACGGGTGGCGTGTACACATTGGACATCCAGAAGCTGGTCAACTCCGGCGACGATTTCCAGTGCAACATCGACACCATCGCCGAGTCCGAGCACGGTGGCGCCGAGGCCGACTGCCCGACGGTGGCCGGCACGACGCCGATCAACCCGGGCAAGGCCGCAGGCGGTCCGCACTGGGGCGGGTACGACAACTTCGTGCTCGGCCCGGACGGCAAGTACACCGAGACCCAGACGCCCGGGCGTCTCGCGGTGTCGAACTACTTCGTCGCGCGGTCCGGCAACGACGGTGACCACAAGGTCAACATGGTGAACCTCGGCCCGGACGGGAAGGTTTCGCTCGACGACACCTTCCGCGACGAGGTGACCGGTGAGCCCGGCGTCAACTTCAACCGGCGGTCCTGGCCGCACGGCGAGTTCGGCAACGCCAAGCCTCACTCCGAGCTGTTCGTGGTCTCCGACAGCGACCTGAAGTAGTTCGCGCGGAGTCTCCACCGGACACCTGGGCTCAGCGGCGAGAAGGGTGGCCGCCCTCGCGGCGGCCACCCACCTCCCGAAGCGGTGTTGCGGGATCGCCTTGCTCGGCGGTGCGGGCCGAGTCCCGCACCTGAAGCGGCGGTTACCGCCGCACGCCCCAGCTCCTGAACCTCTTTCGACGAGAGCGGACGTAACACATGCACACCCACACCGGAGTGTCCAGTGTGGACTACCTCGCGCTGGTGCTGCGCGTGCTGCTGCTGACCGGGACCGCGCTGGTCGCCGGCATCGGTCTGCTGCGCGCCGGAGCGGTGATGCGCCCGTGGTCCGCCTGGATCGCAGGCGTCGGCACCGCCGCGCTGGCCGGGTTGTCCGCCGTGGTCCTGCACATCAACACCGGTTTCGCCATCGCGCACGTGGTGCTCGCCTTGGCGGTACCCCTCGCGCTGCGCTGGCGCGGCCCCTCGACCTTCCTGGGATTCGGCCTTGCGCTGCTGCTCATCGCCGAAGCCGCGCTCGGCCACACCTCGCTGGCCTTCTTCCTCGACACGATCTTCGTCGCGGTCGCCGTCGTCTGGTTCGGCCTGGCGCTGGCCAAGACCTGGCGCCCCGACAGCGGACTGCGTCCGCGACCCATCGCGCTCACCGGAGCCGTCGCGCTGGTCGGCGCGGGCATCGGGCAGCTGGTGCTGTCCGGCGTCTTCGACCGCAGGCTGTGGAGCACCGGCTACGGGATCACCGTGCTGGTGCTGGTCATCGGCGCCGTCTCCGTGCTGGCGGTGACCTTCGTGCTGCGCGAGGAACGGCGCGTCTACCGCGTCGGCGCGATCGGCGTGCTCGCCGTCGTCCTGGCCTGGGCCACGCTGCCGGGCATCCCGCTCCCGCACGACCTGCCCGTCCCCGGCATCGCCCGGCTCGCCCAAGCCGCCGGAACGCCGGTGCTGGTCAGCCCGCACCGCACGGGCCGCAACCTGGTGCACTTCCCGGAAAGCGCCGGACAGGGCATCACCGTCGAGCAGGGCGACCGGATCGCCCGAGCGGTCCCGATCCCCGGCGCCTCCGGCACGTGGGCCGAGGTCGACCTGCCGCCCGGCAGCAGCGACCTGGTCATCTCCCGGGCAGGCGACACCGGGACCGTCGAGGTCGACGCCGGTGACCTGCCCGAGGTGCCCGGTGCGGCCGATCCGGAGTGCGCCGGCGCCGCCCTGGGCGGCATCACCGCCGGTGCTCCCGCCCCGGTGACCTGCCCGGACACCGAGCTGCTCGCCGAGGACGCCGACGCGCTGCGCAAGCAGGTCTCGTACCTGGCGGATCTGAAGGTGCCCTCGCTGTCCGTCGTGGGCGACGACACACCGCGCGGCAAGGCGGCGACCGACGTCGTCCTCGCCGAAGCCGCTCACCGCGGCGTTCCCATCAGCGACACCCCCGACGGGGCGCTGCTGCAGGTGTCGGGCTGGGAGAAGGCGTCCCACACCTTGGGACGTGTGAACTTCCTCTACGGAATGCACCTCGCACCTTGGCTGTTGCACGCTCCGGTGGTGAACTCGACCGCGGGTGCGGCGTTGCCGCTGCGCTTCGACCCGCGCGACCGCAACGCCCTCACCTACGGCATGACCCAGGCGAGCGCCTTCGGCGACCCGCCGTCGCTGTCCGGATACCGGGAGTGGGCGCGCGCCCGCGGCGAGAACATCGCCGGCGAAGTCACCGTCTACGCATCCGCCCAGGTCGACGTCATGCAGATGGGCGGACACGAGCATGGCGGAAACCTCGGCCAGTGGATCCCGCAGGGGACGATCGTGGCCATCTCAGGTCCGCTCACGGAGAAGTAGGAGTGCAGATGTCTGTTGTGGACGTTGAAAGACCGGCCCCACCACCGGTGCGCACGGCACCGCCCGCGCAACGCGGAGTCGTGGCCATCGGCATCGCGATCGCCGTCGTGCTCGGGCTCGCCGTGGCCAACGCGGCCGGGTGGAAGATGACCGTGCTCTACGGCGTCGGCCTGGCCCTGGGACTGGTGCTGTTCCACTCCCGGTTCGGGTTCACCTCGGCGTGGCGCCAGCTGATCACCGTCGGGCAGGGCCGCGCCATCCGCGCCCACATGCTCATGCTGGGCGTGGCGGCCGTGCTGTTCGCCGGGATCCTCGGCAGCGGGTACTCGCTGTCCGGCACGCCCGAACCGCAGCTCCAGACCGCCGGGCTCGGCGTCGTGTTCGGCGCGTTCCTGTTCGGCGTCGGCATGCAGGTCGGCGGCTCCTGCGCCTCCGGCACGCTCTTCGCGGTCGGCAGCGGCCAGACCGCGATCATCTTCACCCTCGGCGGGTTCATCGTCGGCTCGGTGTTCACCGCGTTCATCTCGCCGTTCATCAAGAGCGTGCAGAGCATCGGCCCGAAGGTCTCGCTGGCCGAAACGCCGCTGGGCTACGCCGGTGGAGTGCTGATCACCCTGGTCATCATCGGTGTCGTCGTGGGGGTGTCGCTGCTGGTCGAGCGTCGCCGCACGCCTCCGCCGATCGACCAGCCGCCGATCGCCAAGGGCGTGCTGCGCGCCCTGCGCGGTTCCTGGCCGCTGTGGGTCGGCGCGGTGCTGCTGGCCGCGCTCAACGCGGTGACGCTGTTCGTCTCCGGCAGCTCGTGGGGCATCACCTCCGCGTTCGGACTGTGGGGCGCGAAGATCCTCGGCTGGATCGGCGTCGACGTCTCCGGCGCCCCGTTCTGGCAGGACCCGGAGAACGCCGCGAAGATCACCGCGTCGGTGCTCACCGACCGGATCTCGGTGATGGACTTCGGGATCATGGCCGGCGCGCTGATCGCCGCCGCCCTCGCCGGTGCCTTCACCCTGCACCGCAAGATCCCGTGGCGCATGGCCGTCGGCGCCGTGCTCGGCGGAATCCTGATGGGCATCGGGGCGCGCTTCGCGGGCGGTTGCAACATCGGCGCCTACTTCTCCGGCGTCGCCTCGTTCAGCCTGCACGGCTGGCTGTGGGGCGTGATGGCCATCGTCGGCACCTACGCCGGTGTCGCGCTGCGACCGCTGTTCGGACTGGGCAACCCCAAGCCCTCGGACGCCGTCTGCTGATCTTCCACCGGCTGTGGCCGGTGGTGGGGAAAAGGAGGAACAACATGTCCAAGTCCGTCCGCCGTGCCGCCGCTTCGGTGACCATCGCCGTGAGCGCCGTGCTGCTCACCGGCGGCGTCGCCAACGCCGAGTCGGTGTGGGTCCTGCCGGGTGTCGACCTCGGAGCCGTGCTGACCCCGACCGTGCAGCTGCCCACCCAGCTGCTGGCTCCCGTCGTCGCGCTCCTGGCCGGCTGACCAGCTAGTTCGGACCCGCCGCGTGGCCCGCGCACCGCGCGGCAGGTCGACCGAGAGAAGGGAACCCGCATGAAGCACACCGCATCCCGCGCCATCACCGCCTCGCTCCTGGCCGGAGCGGCCCTGTGCACCGCAGCACCGGCGGCTCTGGCGGCACCGGAAGCCCCGGTTGCCGTCACCGCCCAGGACGGCCCGGCCGTCGTCGACGAACCCGACACCGGCGACCTCAACAACAAGTGGACGTTCGCCCCTGTCGGAGTCCCGGTCTTCGGCCTGATCGACTCGGTCCTGGGCGTCCCGGCCCGCCTCGGCCTCCCGGCCCTGCCGAACTCCTGACGAGGCTCTCCCCGGAAAACGACGCCCCCTCGCACCCCACGGCGAGGGGACGTCCCCACGTTTCGACGAGCAACCCAACCCAACCACCCCACCCAGCAAACCCGCCTTCCAGACCCGATTTCAGCGGAAGTCCAGAGCCGGATTTCCACTGAAGTCGGGAACCTGATTTCAGTGGAAATCGGAGGCGGAGTCTCCGTCGGAGTCCGGGTTCGGGGGCCGGTGGGAGTCGGCTCGGGTTTCCACTGAAGCTGGGGGCCTGGTTTCAGTGGAAATCGGGGGCGGAGTTCCACTGAAATCGGGGGTCTGTGGTTAGAGCCAGGCGGCCATCGCTGCTGGGGCTGCGGCCAGGGCGCCGAAGCGGGCGAAGCGGCCGATGAAACCGGTGATCAGGAACGTCGACACCGGGACCTTGGCCCAGCCGGCGATGATGGCCACCGCCGCGAACGGGGGAAGGCTGGCGGCGGCGCTGATCAGCAGGATCGTGCCCGCCCAGACGGGGCGGGTCCGGCAGTTCTCGCGGAACTGGTCCAGCCACGCCTTCCAGCGGCCCTTGGTCTCCGGCTTCTCCTTCTTCTCCCTGCGCATGAACGCGGGAAGGCGGATGTTGCCCCTGGCCGCGTAGTAGTGGAGGAGCTTTCCGCCGATCTGACCCGTGGCGATGACCAGCGCGAGGACCCACCAGGGGATGTCGGGTTCCTTGAGCACCAGGCCCACCGCGAACAGCTCGACGCTGATCAGCGGGAGGAGCGCGGAGGCCACCGACACACCGAACGTGGTGGACAGCAACCCGATGATGGTCAGCACTTTCGGCTCCCGAGAGGGCAGGCGTTCAGTGGTGCTCGAACTCGAATTCCAGCGGACCGGTCAGGCGCATCTCGCGAAGCGGGCGCCCACCCGCGTCCAACGTGCGCACCGTACCGTCCGGTGACCACCCCGCAGCGCGGTAGAACGACAGCGACGCCGAGTCCGACTCCGGAACCCACGCGATGCCACGCGTCGCACCGTGCGCGGCGAACCGGCGACCCATCGTGCCGAGCAACCGTCCGGCGTGACCCCGGCGACCCCACCGCGGCTCCACCAGCAGCGAGCTGACCAGCACCGTCGTCGACGCGTCATCGGGCAGGGAACCGTCGGCGGCGGCGACTTCGGACTCCGGGGCGGGGCCTGCGACGCAGAAACCCACGGTCCAGTGACCCTCGATCGCGAGCAGCACGGTGGCCGCGCCGGAGGTGACGGCTTCACGCCACTCCTGCTCGACCTCGGCGCTGTCCAGCCCGGCCAGCACGGCGGGGGAGAGGATCTCGGCGTAGGCGGTCTGCCACGTCTCGACCTGAATGCGTGCGATCTCGGCGGCGTCGGACGCCACTGCTTCGCGCACATCGGCTTCAGCCATGCGCGACAACCTAACGTGTCGGTTCCGAGTACCCGGCAGCAGTCCGCGTTGTCGGGGAGTGCTGGCACGATCGCCCGGGTGCAGACCATCAGCAACGACACGGCACGACGAATGGCTTTGGCGGCGCAAGGCTTCGCCGACCCGCGACCGCGCGGCGCGGTGACCCGGCGGCACCTCCAGCGGGCCCTGTCCCGGACCAAGCTGTTGCAGCTGGATTCGGTCAACGTCGCGGTGCGCGCCCACTACATGCCGCTGTTCAGCAGGCTCGGCGCCTACCCGGCGGAGCTGGTCGACACCGCTGCGTGGTCGCACACCGCCCGGCAGCCTCGGATGCTCGTCGAGTACTGGGCGCACGAAGCGTCGCTGATCCCGGTCGAGGACTGGCCGCTGCTGCGCTGGCGGATGCGCGAGTACGGCGGCGCCTGGCGCAAGCGCTCCCGCGAGCTGCTGGAGCAGAACCCCGAGCTGGTCAACGACGTGCTGAACGCCGTCAAGGAACTCGGCCCGATCGGTGCGGGCCGGCTGGAACGCGAGCTCGGCGGCGGTGAGCGGCAGGGGCGCGGCCCGTGGTGGAACCGCACCGACACCAAGCGGGTCTGCGAGCTGCTGTTCGCGATGGGAGAGCTGACCACCGGCACCCGCCGAGGTTTCGAGCGGCTCTACGACCTGCCGGAACGCGTGCTGCCCGCCGAGGTCCTCGCGCACGAGCCCGAGGACGCCGAAGCCGTTCGCGCACTGGTGGAGCGCTCGGCCGAGGCCCTGGGCATCGGCACCGAGACCGATCTGCGCGACTACTACCGGCTGGCCCCGGACCAGTCGAAGCAGGCGGTCGCGGAGCTCGTCGACGACGGCGTGCTCGAACCGGTGGTGGTGCACGGATGGCGTCAGCCCGCCTACCGCCACACCGAAGCCCGCGCTCCCCGCAAGGTCGCCGGCCGGGCGCTGCTGTGCCCGTTCGACCCGCTGATCTGGGAGCGCTCGCGCGCCGAGCGGATCTTCGGCTTCCGCTACCGCATCGAGATCTACGTTCCCGAGCCCAAGCGGCAGTACGGCTACTACGTCTTCCCCTTCCTCCTCGACGGCGAGCTCGTCGCCCGCGTCGACCTCAAGGCCGACCGGGCGGCGGGCGTGCTCCGGGTGCCCGGAGCGTTCCTGGAACCCGGCCGCGACGCCGCGCCCGTCGCGCCCGAGCTGGCCGCCACCCTGCGCGAGATGGCGACCTGGCTCGGACTGGACGACGTCGTAGTAGGCGAACGAGGCGACCTAATCCGCCCGCTCAACGCCGAACTCGGAAATGATTAGTAGGGACTTCCTTTGCGTGGCGGTGCGGGTGGCGGAACCTGAGCGGCTCCGTGGTCTCCGTGCGCCGCTCCTGATGTATGTCCAATACACGGCGTCGCGGCGTGCTCGCCACGAAGCCGCTCAGAACCCGCGGCGGTGCGAGTTGACTGCCACACCTGGAACAGCGGCTTCGCCGCGCATGAACAGCTCCTAGGCGCTGTTTCGGGTGTGGTCTCAGCTTTCGGCTACCCGTACCGACACGAGGGCCGTTCCTCATCCGTTCTTCATCAGCTGGCGGTGGTGAGCACGGCGTCGCCGCTGCCGGTTCTGCCGAAGATGCGCAGGGTTGGTTCGGTTTCTGGTCGCTGGTCGGCGACGTCCAGGTCGCTGCGCGCGGCACCGGTGGACGAGGTCAGGTCGACCTCGGCGCTCGTGCCCCGGTGGACCGACACCTGCAGCTCGCCAGACCCGGTGATCAGCTCGATCTGCCCGTCGACCGCGTCGGCGAGGGTGATGTCACCGCTGCCGGTGCGCACCAGCACGTCGTCGGAGACCTCGCCGAGCCAGATGGCACCCGACCCGTTGGCCACCGAGGACGGTGCCTCGATGACGCCGACCTCGACGTCACCGCGCCCGGAGCGCGCGTGCACGCCGCCGCGCATGGCGCCCAGCCGGAGGTGCCCGGAGCCGCTGCGCACGGTGGCCCGGTCGGTGGCCTCCTCGATCGAGACGGTGCCCGTCCCGGCCTGCACGTTGACCTTCCCGGCAGAACCGGACACGGCGACCTCGGCGGACCCGCTCTGCACGCCGACCTCGGAGCCCAGCGGCGCCGTGACCCGCACCGCGAGCGGAACTCCGCGCAGCGGTGCGTTCGACGGCGCCCGCACGACCAGCCGGCCGCCGGACATGTCGATGCGCGTGCGGCGCACGGCCTCGATGATCGGCTCGCGCGGCAGGTTGCTCAGGTCGAGCCCGCCGCGGCCGCCGGGCGTGCCGAACTGCTCTGTGACCCAGCTCAGCAGCCCGGACAACCCGTTCTGCCAGTCCTGCCCGCCCGCGCTCGGGTCGTGCCGGACCTCGACGTGGGTCATCGCCGTGTCGGTCAGCTCGACCACGACCGAGCCGCGGTTGTTGCCGATGTCGATGCGGATCGGAGCGGCGGAGTCGAAGTCCTGGCTGCGCAGCAGATCCGTCAGTTCTTCCTCGGCCTCGGACCACTCCTGGTCGAGGTCGGGTTCGTCGTTGTTGTCGGTCATCTCAACTCGCCCTTCCGCCATGTGACCGGATCAGCCCTGCACCCAGCCGCGAACGCGGGAGCCGCCGCCTTCGCCACCGGGCCAGCCGCCGAAGTCGGGCCCGTCCCACGGTCCGCCGCGACCACGCCCGTGGCCGTGACCGCCGTGCCCGTGTCCGCCGCGTCCGCGACGCGGCCTGTCCCACGGGCCCCCGCGTCCGCCTCCGCGCAGCGCGCCCTGCACGGCCTGCGCGACGAAGGTGTTCAGCGACACGCCCTGGGCGGACGCGGCCTGCTCGGCCTGGGACTTGATCTCCTCCACCAGCCGCAGGGTGATGCGGCTGATGTCGCCGTTGTCGCCGCTGGGCGGCGGAGGCGGCGGTGGTTCGGTCTCGTCCTCGGTGTGCGACGGGCTGCCGCCGCCGCTGACCACGACGCGGACGTCGCGGCCGTCCAGTCGGAGGTCCACGACCTGGCCGTCGAGGCTCGTCGTGACCTCGGCTGCCAGGTCGGACAGTGCGTTCATGATCGCCAGCCGTGCGGCCGGCTCGATCGCGCCGGACAGCACCGCCGCCGTCTGCCGCGTCTGGTCGTCGCCGGCGGCAGCGGCGGAGGTGAGGTCTTCGCGAAGCTGGTCGATGTACGGGTTCAAGTCCATGACACCACTATGGCGGCATCCGTGACGTCATGCAAACACCCGATGGTGTCAACTGGCGTCAGGCGATCTTGTCGGGCCAGCCGGTTAGGCTTTCGGGCAACACATGGGGAGTCGTGAGAAGCAGGAAAGGGGCACGCCCGTCGTGACCGAGATCGTGCGGCCGAAAGTGCAGCTGATCGGCAAGACCGAGTTCTTCCCGCCGGAAGACGTGGACTGGTCGACCGACGCCGACGGTGGGCAGGCGCTGGCCGAGTTCGCCGGTCGTGCGTGCTACCAGTCGTGGCGCAAGCCGAACCCGGCGACCGCCACCAACGCCGGATACCTCAAGCACATCCTGGAGGTGGGTCACCTGTCCGTGCTGGAGCACGGGACGGTGTCGTTCTACCTGACCGGGATGTCCCGCTCGTTGACCCACGAGCTGATCCGCCACCGGCACTTCTCCTACTCGCAGCTCTCGCAGCGCTACGTCCCGGAGCGGGACGCGGCGATGGTCGAGCCCGACGTCATCGCCGAGGACCCGGAGCTGCACGAGAAGTTCGTGCAGGCCGCCGAGGCGAGCGTGCAGGCCTACAGCGACCTGCTGGCGGCGCTGGAGGAGAAGTTCGCCGACGAGCCGAAGATGACGCTGCGCCGAAAGCAGGCCCGGCAGGCCGCCCGCTCGGTGCTGCCCAACGCCACGGAGACCCGCATCGTGGTCAGCGGCAACTACCGCGCTTGGCGGCACTTCATCGCGATGCGCGCCTCCGAGCACGCCGACGTGGAGATCCGCGGCCTGGCGGTGGAGTGCCTGAAGCAGCTCCAGAAGGCCGTGCCGAACGTCTTCAGCGACTTCGAGATCACCACGTTGAAGGACGGCACGGAGGTAGCCTCCAGCCCCTTCGTCACCGAAGGCTGACGAACGCCTGATCGGTGGTCTGTTTGCTTGGCGGTGCGGGTGGCGGAACCTGACACGCCTTCTGGACTCCGGTGCGCCACTCCTGATGCATGCCAATGCACGGCGTCGCGGCGTACTCGCCAGAAGACGTGTCAGAACCCGCGGCGGTGCGGGCTGCGAGGGTGGCTCCTCACGCCTCGCGGCTGCGCCGCTTGCGCCCGTCGAAGTTTGAGGAACGGCACCCGTGGGACACCGCGGGTGCCGTTTTCGTCTCGATCGCGGACACGTCCGACGCTCGGGAAGATCGGCGTTTAGAGTGGGCGCCATGGGTGTCGCCAGCGAAGAACGCCAGCTGTTGTGCGAGCTGTTCGAGCAAGTCGGCCCGGACGCGCCGACGCTGTGCGAGGGGTGGACGACCAGGGACCTCGCGGTGCACCTGGTCGTGCGCGAACGCCGTCCGGACGCGTTGGCGGGCCGGCTGATCAAGGCGCTGGCCGAGCGCGGTGAGCGCGCCGAGCAGGAGCTGCGCGAGCTGGCCTGGCCGGAGCTGGTCGACCAGGTGCGTCAGGGGCCGCCCAAGTGGAACCCGATGAGCATCGGCGGGGTCGACGAGACGGTCAACGCCGCCGAGTTCTTCGTGCACCACGAGGACGTGCGCCGCGCGCAGCCGAACTGGCAGCCGCGCCCGTCCGACGAGACCCGCGACGAGGCCCTGTGGAAGTCGCTGGGCCGGGTCGCGCGGATGTTCTACGGCCGCAGCCCGGTGGGCGTGGTGCTGCGCCGCACCGACGGCACCGAGATCCCGGCCAAGCGCGGCCCGCGCACGGTGCGCATCATCGGCGAGCCCAGCGAGCTGCTCCTGCAGGCGTTCGGCCGGCGTGAAACCAAGGTCACCTTCGAGGGCAACGAGGCCGACATCATGGCCATGCAGGACCTGCGCCGCTCGTTCTGAAAAACTGCTCGTCAGAGCACCGCTGAGCCGAAAGAAACACGGCCGTTCGAGCCCCTCGGGAACGCCTTTCCGGCGGGCTCGGTTCAGCTCGGTCCGGCTGTCTTCAGCAGGTCACTGACCAGGTAGCGTCAGGACCATGACCGACTGCCCCACCGCCATTCCGGGCCGCCCGTTCGGCCGCGTCCTGACCGCCATGGTCACGCCGTTCGACGAAGACGGAAAGGTCGACCTCAAAGTGGCGCAGGAGCTCGCCGCTTACCTGGTCGACAACGTCGGCAACGACGGGTTGGTCGTCAACGGCACCACCGGTGAGAGCCCCACCACCACCGACCAGGAGAAGGAACAGCTCCTGCGCGCGGTGGTCGAGGCCGTGGGCGACCGGGCGACGGTCGTCGCCGGTGCCGGCACGAACAACACCGAGCACTCCGTGGAGCTGGCGCGCTCCGCTGAGAAGGCCGGTGCGCACGGCCTGCTGGTCGTGACCCCCTACTACTCCCGGCCGCCGCAGGAAGGCCTCTACCAGCACTTCTGGACCGTCGCCGACGCGACCGACCTGCCGGTGATGCTCTACGACATCCCGCCGCGCAGCGTGGTGCCGATCCAGGTCGACACCCTCAAGCGGCTGGCCGAGCACCCGCAGATCGTCGCGGTCAAGGACTCCAAGCACGACCTGTGGGCGGGCAGCGAGGCGATGAACGACGCGGGTCTGGCCTACTACTCCGGCGAGGACCCGCTGAACCTGCCGTGGCTGTCGGTGGGTGCGGTCGGCTTCGTCAGCGTGATCGGCCACGTGGTCGGCGACCGGCTCCGCAAGATGCTCGACGCCTACGAATCCGGTGACGTCGCAAGCGCTCTGGAAGTCCACAAGGGACTCCTCCCGGTCTACCGGTCGATGAACTTCGTCGGTGGCGTCATCTTCGCCAAGACCGCTCTGCGGCTGTGCGGCTACGAGACGGGGCAGCCGAGGCTGCCGCTCCCGGCCGCCACCGAGGAGCAGGTGCGGTTGATCACCAGTGACCTGTGGGATGCTGGTTTGGTATTGGTCAACCCGGACGCAGCACAGAGGTGACACAGCGTTGAGCGCACAGGCGACAGCCACCGAGTACCACCCGGTGACGCCGACTTCGTCGGCACCACCACGCCCGTTGGCCGAAGGTGGTCTCAGGGTCGTCGCGCTCGGTGGCATCGGCGAGGTCGGCCGGAACATGACGGTCTTCGAGTACGAGGGCCGGCTGCTGATCGTCGACTGCGGCGTGCTGTTCCCGGAGGACGACCAGCCCGGCGTGGACCTGATCCTGCCGGACTTCGGCGCGATCGAGGACCGGCTGGACGACATCGAGGCCCTGGTCCTCACGCACGGCCACGAGGACCACATCGGTGCGGTGCCGTTCCTGCTGCGGCTGCGGCCGGATTTGCCGGTGGTCGGCTCGAAGTTCACGCTGGCGCTGCTGGCGGCCAAGTGCCGCGAGCACCGGCTGAACCCGCAGCTGATCGAGGTCGCCGAGGGCCAGCGCAGCGCGCACGGCTCCTTCGACCTGGAGTTCTTCGCGGTCAACCACTCGATCCCGGACGCGCTGGCGGTGGCCATCCGCACGCCCGCCGGGGTCGTGCTGCACACCGGTGACATCAAGCTGGACCAGCTGCCGCTGGACAACCGGCTGACCGATCTGGCGGGTTTCTCCCGGCTGGGCGACGAGGGCGTCGACCTGTTCCTGGTCGACTCCACCAACGCCGAGGTGCCGGGCTTCGTCACGCCGGAGCGCGAGATCGGCCCGGTCCTGGACCGGGTGATCGGCAAGGCGACGCAGCGGGTCATCGTGGCCTGCTTCGCCAGCCACGTGCACCGCGTGCAGCAGGTGCTGGAGGTCGCGCAGACGCACGGCCGCAAGGTCTGCTTCGTGGGCCGGTCGATGGTGCGCAACATGGGCATCGCCTCTGATCTGGGGATGCTGGACGTGCCGGAGGGCCTGCTCGTCGACCTGGACCAGGCGCTGGAGATGCCGGAGTCCGAGGTCGCGTTCGTCTCGACGGGGTCGCAGGGCGAGCCGCTGTCGGCGCTGTCGCGGATGGCGCGCGGCGAGCACCGCCAGATCGGCATCCGCGCCGGTGACACGGTGGTGCTGGCGAGCTCGCTGATCCCGGGCAACGAGACGGCCGTGTTCGGCGTGGTCAACGGCCTGGTCCGGCTGGGCGCCCAGGTGGTGCACCAGGGCCACGCGAAGGTCCACGTCTCCGGTCACGCTTCCGCCGGCGAGCTGCTGTACCTGTACAACGCGGTGCGCCCGAGCAACGTGATGCCGGTGCACGGCGAGTGGCGCCACCTGCGCGCGAACGCCGAACTGGCCCGGTTGACGGGTGTTCCCGCTGATCGCGTGGTCATCGCCGAGGACGGCGTGGTGGTCGACATGGTGGACGGCATCGCGAGCATCGCGGGCCGCGTCGAGGTCGGTCACGTCTACGTCGACGGCCTGTCGGTGGGCGACGTCGGCGAGTCGACGCTGTCGGACCGGTTGGTGCTGGGTGAGGGCGGTTTCATCGCGATCACCGTCGCGGTGGACGCGACGAACGGGCGCGCGGTCTCGTCGCCGACGATCTCCGGCCGCGGTTTCTCGGACGACCCGAAGGCGCTGGACGAAGTGGTGCCGCTGGTGGAGATGGAGCTGGCGCGCACCGAGGCCGAGGGCATCACCGACACGCACCGCATCGCGCAGTCGGTGCGGCGGGTCGTGGGCCGCTGGGTGGCCGAGAAGTACCGCCGCCGCCCGATGATCGTGCCGAACGTGCTTCCCGTCGGTTCCTGATCTCGTAGCTTGAACGGGGTGGCTCGGAAATCCTTCCGGGCCACCCCTTCGCACGTCCGCATCACCCCGGGTAACCGGGCTTGGCTGGGTGGACATCGTGATCGGTGCTCGTTTCCAATCGCCCGTTACCCGGTCGTGCGGGAGTCCTCTGAGGAATGCCCGATTTCGCCGTGCACGCTGGGTGTTTTCGAACACCTGACGAGTGGAGTCCGTGGCACGTTGGCGTGATCCACCGAGCTGGGTGGCAAGTCCGCTGCCAGGGTGAATTCCGCCGGTTCGAGCTCGCTTCGTTCCGCTGGAAAACCACTCGCAAGATTGGGGTCTGAAGGTGCGTACTTCCGCTCGACTTTTCGGCGCTGCCGCCGCTGCAACTGCACTCATGGCCATCGGGGGCCCGGCATTCGCTGACAGCTCGGACAACGACGGGGTCAACCTGCTCAACGACAACAACGTGAGCGTTCTGCCGGTTCAGGCGTGCGGCAACAACGTCGCGGTCCTGGGGGCTGCGGCTCCGATCGCGTCTCCGCAGGACAGCGCCTGCGTCAACGCGCCGATCACCGAAGGCTGAGCCGACTCGGCACGTCGAAGAGGGGCTGATCTCCCGGGAGAGGTCAGCCCCTCTTCACGTCTCAGACGCGGGCAGCCGGGCGGGTGAGCAGCCGGATCATCTCGTTGATCGTCCCGACGAGCTTCCGCGAGTCGGCCGGTGCCAGCGTGTACCACTCGCGGCCGTCGCGACCCGGCTTGCGCTGGGCCACGTAGCAACCGGCTTCGGTGGCGAAGAACTGCAGGTTGAACGGCAGCGAACGCGTCCGCCGGACCTTCTGGTCGTAGGCGCGCACGGTGATCAGCCCTTCCAGTCCGCGCTTCGCGGTGAAGGCGTTCATCAGCGTTTTCGCCTGCGCACCGCGGACTCCGGCGTAGCCCAGCGCCGAGGACAGGGTCCGCGCGGAGCCGCCCATCCGCGTGGTCACCTGCTCCAGGTGCGCGTAGGGGATCGACACCGACGCGTCCTCGGCGGCGGTGACCTTGCCGAGCAGGTTGATGGCGTTGCCCGCCGGACCACCGTGCTCGTGCCGCTTGATGCGGATGTCCCGCAGGTCGTCGGGGGTTTCGCCGTCGGCCTGGTACGCCTGGACGGTGCTGCGGCCGTACTCGACGAGCACGGCGTTGAAGTCCTCGCCCTCGCGCGCGTGGACCGCGACCCCGATCGCCAGCGGCGGCCGGGCCAGGAGGTGGACGGCCTCCTCGACGAACGGGTGCAGCTCGTCGCCGTCGAACAGGCTCTGCTGGATGAGCTGGCGCCGACCGAGTTCGGCCGCCTCGCGGCGGTCTTCGTCGGTGGCGTCCAGCGGCAACCAGCCGACCCGCAGCAGGGGGTGCAGCTGCAGGTCGAACCGGGTGCAGAGGTAGTTCGCGGCGGCGGGAGGCAGGCTCAGTTCACGCCTGGCCACGAATCACCGGCCTTGGTCGGCGTCACCGAAGACGGGTGGTGCGGTGCGCTGCATGTCGTTGGTGAACACGTCGTCCTGCTCGACGAGCCAGCCGGGACGCTGGTGCTCCTGCTCCTCGGACTCGCCCTGCTTGCCGCGCCCGGCACCGGCACCCGCCCCGGGTGCACCGGCCTGGCCACCACGACCGGCGGCACCACCGGAGGCGTTCGCGCCACCGGCACCACCGAGACCGCCCATCCCGGCCCGGCCACCGGCACCGCGACCCGCGGGCGCGCCTGCGCCTTCGGCACCGCGACGACCACCGGGGCCGCCGTTGGGGGAGAGGGCCCAGCGACCGTTGTGGGGGTTCTGCCGCTCCCACGCGCCGGTCTGCGGGTTCTGCCGGAACAGCGTCCCGTCGGGACCGCGCACGACACCCGGCGGAAGTCCGGGAGCCGTCGGGGTCGGAGTCGCCCAGGACGGGTTCGACGCGGCCGGCGCGGACGGTGCGTGCACCGCGGGCGCCGCGCTCGGAGCCGATGCCCAAGCCGACGACGTGCTCGACGGTGCGGAGTAGGCGCCACCCGAGTACGAAGAACCGCTGTCACCAGCGGAATACGTGCCCGAAGTCGGGTAGGACGACACCGGCGGAGCCGCGGGCGGCGGCTGGTCGGCGGGCTGGAACTCCGGCAGCCGCGCGATGACGCCCTCGGTCTGCTGGCTGTAGCGCTCCATGACCTGGTTGGCCTGCTGGTTGGTGTCCACGTAGGCCTGCTGCCGGTCCTCGTAGTCCGACATCCACCCGGTCACCGGGTTCGAGTCGAGACCCCAGTCCTCGACCCACCCCTTCTGCGGCGGGTCGAGAATGGCGCCCTGCCCGCTCGGCAGCGGATCGTCCTTGACCGGCAGAGCCTGAAAAGCCTCACGCTGGTAGGTGTTCTGCTCTTCCAGGGCGGCTTTGACCCCGCGCGAGGTCTCGGCCGCAGCCCGAGCGAGCGGCTGGATCTCGGAGATGGAGGCGTTGGCGGCCTCGGCGGCACGACCCGTGTGCGCGGCCTCCGCATCGCGCAGCGCTGCGGCGATGTCCTCAACCATCTGGTCGAACGCCTTCGCAGCGTTCTCCCAGCGCTTCACACCCTCGTCGGTGGGCGAGGGCAGGCTGGCGGCGTCCGGGGACCCGCCCATCTGCTTGCGGTATTCCTTAGCGCTACTCGCATAGCACATGTCGAGCATGTGTCTTGTCCCCCAATGGCTACTTCGAAGCAGGAAGGGTTGGAACGGCGGCTTCGAGCGCCTTCTGCGCGATGCCGCAGGCGTCTTGACTCGTGTCCATCACATGGGCCTGTGCGGACAAGATCTGACCTTCCTTCGTAGCGAGGAAGATGTCGCAAGTGCCGTCCTGCTTCGGGTCGCCCTGGTTGGCCCGCACCGACGGGTGTCCTGTGATGGAAAGTTCCTGGAAATCGACGTACTTCGACTTGTTGTCGAGGTACGCCTGGAGCGAGCGGCCATCGAGCGGAGTTAGCGACAGGCGGTTCTTGCCGTCTTCGGAGTTCCAGACGCACGGCGAGGGAGCTTCCGGGTCCAGCGGATCGGACTGCTCCTTGCCTTGCGGGGCAAGGCCGAGCCCGGTCGCGGCGTCGGCGGGCAGAAGGCCGCATCGGTCCGTCGCCATCGCGTCCTTCGGTGCGCTGATCGTGACACCGCTCGGCTGCTGCGTCTCCGGTGCGGGGGAGCCTTCGGTTCCACCACCACTACCGCCGCAGGAGGTGAGGGCGCTGCAGATGAAGGCTGCGCCTGCACAGAAGATCGCGCTGCGCTTGACCACTTCACTCCTCGTCGTCACGGTTCGGATCACGCCCGGCACATTAGCTTGCGACATGGCGCTGGACGTCACTTCCGTGCTCGTCCGCAGCCTGGTACTCGGCGAGGACCGCGTTGTAGGCGTCGATCTTCTCCTGAAGCTTCTTGGTCAGATTGTGCGCCGTCATCCGCAACGAGCCCGTTTCGCCCGCTGCCCGTTCGGTGATCGCCAGGCGCGCCTTGTTCGTGTAGGTGTCCTTGGCCGTCAGCTCGCCGGGCTCCACACGTGCTGCACTGTCGACCATGGCGAGGGCGTCGTCCCGGATCTTCTCCAAGCGTTTGATCGCACTCTGCAGTCCCGCAGGATCGACTACGAACCCGGCCACGGCGGTGTTCCCCCTACTTCGAATGACACGTCCGGCTGTGGTCCATCTTCTGTGATCAGGCTTGGTGATCACAGCGTTTTGGACCGGCGCACATTATGAACGCGATCACCCTACTGAGTGAGCCGATTCGGGGGTCGCGTCACCTGGATGTCGCAATCCACGAGCGGAGCTTCGCGCGGACCTGGGCGTTTCGCCTCGGTCGCCCGCTGGTGAGGACGTGCGAAGGGACGCCTCGGTGGTCGGAGGCGCCCCTCGCACGTAGTGCTCTTCAGCCCTTGGGGGTTTTGAGGTGGGTTAAGAAGGTGGACCAGGTGGTGCTGTCGAAGACCAGGGTTCCGCCGTTCCGGTCCTTGGTGTCCCGGACGCCGATGGCGGTGCTGGTGATCGCGACTTCGACGCACTCGTCCTGCGTCGCGCTGTAGCTGCTCTTGAACCACTTCGCGTCCGAGAGGACACGTCCTTCGATCATGGTGCGACCTCGCGTCTACTCCGAGTACTGATTGCGCACCGATCGTAGGACTTTCAGAGAGTCTTTCGGGGAGAGTGAAGCTGCCTGCAGCTGATCCCACAGTCTGGCGTAGGCCAAGACCGCGTCCTTGGCGTCCAAGTACCGTGCGTCGTCCAGGCATTCGACGTAGACGAATTCGAGCGGCGCGGCGATCCCGTTCGACGGGATGCGAAGCATGGTGAAGCCGTACGAGGTCCCGCCCGGAGGCGCTTCCACGTCGAAGGGCAGGACCTGGACGTTGATGTTGTGCTGCAGGGCCATCTCGGCGAGGTGGTCGAGCTGGTCGCGCATGACCTCGGGGGTTCCGACCCTGCGTCGCAGGCACGATTCCGACAGCAGGAACGAGGCGGTCGGCGGCTCGTCCCGCGTCAGGATCGCCTGCCGTTCCTGCCTCGCGGCCACGTTGGCGTCGATGTCCTCGCTCTCGCGCCTGGCCGAGGAGGTGTCCATCGCCCTGATGTACCCCTCGGTCTGCAGGATTCCCGGCACGATCTCGCCTTTGACCTGGCGGATCTCCTCGGCATCGGTTTCCAGGTCGACGTACATGCGGAACCACTCGGGGAAGACCGCGCGGTAATCGCCCCAGCGGCCCCGGCTGCTGCGGGTCTTGGCGAGCTCGAACATCCACTGCATCTCGTCGGGGTCGACCTCGTAGAACTCCAGCAGGAGCTTGAGATCTCCCTTGGAGATGCCGCCCTGGCCCAGCTCCAACCGGCTGATCTTGCCGATTCCGGCGTCCAGTGCGTCGGCGGCTTCGGCCTGCTCCCGGCCGGCTTTGATGCGCACGTGACGCATTTCGTTGCCGAGCTGAAGTCGCCGCACGGTGGGTGTCGCCATCGATCGCCTCCGAATCCGATCTTGTTCACTCGCAAGTGTTCCGGATTCGAGTTCGCGGGAACATCACTCGATTCGGCAATTCCATAATCCGCGATCGCAGATTTAAGTTGATCAGCACAGTCGATCTGACAGAGCGGAGTGCGCCGATGAACTTCGAGCCAGCGCGGCATTACTGGCTGCCGACCCCGAATCCGGATTCCGGCGTCTTCGCGCGCCACGCGTTCCGGGGACGTCGTTGGGAACGGCAGTCGGCCGACACGACCGTCTGCGGTGTCGAGGTCGCGATGGCCACTCCCACCGACCTCGACTGGGTCAGAGCCCCCACCTGCGGTGAGTGCAACCGAACTCTCATATCGGAGCTCAACGGTCGCACCTGAAGCCCGTTTCGACGCCGACTTCCCCCGACAGGCGTCGAAACCGCGAAAGGTCGGCCGGCGCGCCATCTCCCTCGCGCCGGCCGACCGCCCCCTCGCATGAGCACGCGGCTCAGGTTCGCAGGAGTTGTTTCCGGATCTCGGGTTTGAGGACCTTGCCGATCTTCGACCGCGGCAGATCGGGCCAGATCTCCAGCTGCTTGGGTGCTTTCACGCTGCCCAGCCGCTCCTTGACGAACGCCGCGAGCTCGCCGGACTCGGCCCGCCCACCGGCGCGCAGCTGCACCACCGCCGTGACCCGCTCGCCCCACTTCTCGTCCGGCAGGCCGAGCACGGCGCAGTCCTGCACGGCGCCGTGCTCGCGCAGGGTCTGCTCCACCTCGGCGGAGTAGACGTTGAACCCGCCGGTGATGATCATGTCCTTGGCGCGGTCGACGATGAACAGGAAGTTCTCGGCGTCGAGGTAGCCGATGTCGCCGGTGTGGTGCCAGCCGTGCGCGCTGACTTCCTCGGTGGCGGACGGGTTCTCGTGGTAACCGGCCATGACCAGCGGGCCGCGCACCACGATCTCGCCGCGCTCGCCCCTGGGCAGCAGCGCGCCGGACTCGTCCATGACCGCCACCTGCGTCAGCGGGCTCGGCCTCCCCGCGGACGAAAGCCGTTCCACCGCCACCGAACCGTCCTCGCGGAAGTGATCCGCCGGGGCCATCGTGGCGATCATGTTCGGCGCCTCGGTCTGCCCGAAGAGCTGGCCCAGCACCGGGCCGATCCGCTCCAAGGCCTCCCGCAACCGGGTCGGCGACATCGGGGCGGCGCCGTACCAGAGGCAGCGCAGCGAGCTCAGGTCCGTCGCGTCGAGGTCGGGGTGGTCGAGCAGCCCGTAGATCACGGTCGGAGGCAAGAACGCGTGCGTGATGCGGTGCCGTTCGATCAGCCGCAGGAACTCGCCCAGATCCGGCTCCGGCATGATGACGATCTCGCCGCCCAGCGACAGGATCGGCCAGGTCAGCACGCCTGCCGAGTGGGTGAGCGGAGCCAGCGCCAGGTACCGCGGGCGGTCGCCGAACGGGTAGCTCATCAGCGTCAGCGCGGTCGCCGTGGCCATGTTGGTCCCGGTCAGCCGCACGCCCTTCGGCTCGCCCGTCGTGCCACCGGTTCCGGCGAGCATGCACAGCTCGTCACCGGCGACCGCCGGGGCCTGGCGGCCGGGATCTCCGAGCTCGATCCAGTCGGCGAAGGTCAGCGCGCCGTCGACCTCCCCGTCCAGGCAGACCAGGGTGAGCAGTTCCGGCAGCTCGTGGCGGATGCGCTGCACCAGCGGAGCGAACCGCTCCTGGAACAGCAGGCAGCGGCAGCCGAACATCGACAGCAGCTGCCGGTTCTCCGCCGCCTCGTTGCGCGGGTTCACCGGGCACCACACCGCGCCCGCGCGGGAGATCCCGAAAACGCTGGTCAGGGCGAGCGGATCGTTGCCCGACAACACCGCGACGCGGTCTCCGGGCCGGATTCCCGAGGCCATCAGAGCCCTGGCCATCCGCCAGGACGAGTCCTGCACCTCGGCGTAGGTCAGCGATTCCCCGTTCGTGGTCAGGCAGGGCCGTTCGTCTCCGAGCGAAGCCCCTTTGTCCAGGTATTCGGCCAGCTGCACGGCTACCTCGCTGGGTCGGGCGTGCCGGTCGCCGGACGTCGGCGACCGGCACGGCGGATCACTGGTGGACTTCGACGATCGGGTTGAGCACGAGCCCGAAGGCTCGGAGCGTGCCCAGCAGCTCCCGGTGCCCGAACGCCTGGCAGCCGGAGGCGAAACCCGCTCGGCGGGGGCGGTCCTGCAGCAGGTGAGCGGCCGCGTGCGCGTTGAGCAGCGCGGTCTGCTTGTAGTTGCAGTTGCCGTGGATGACGCAGTGCGCGCGTCCCAGCGGGCCCGAGGCGTGCACCGAATCCAGCGAGGTGTTGATCCGCGGGTTCTCCCTCGGCGGCATCTCGCTTCGAACCTGCGCCGACGTGGCGTCGATGATCTCGTACTTCTCCTGCTCGGACTTGCCCTCCATCTGCTGGAGAGCCGCCGTGACGATCTGCGGGACGGCCTGCATCAGCTCGCGGTTGAACACCCCGCCCGAGGCACGGGCGTTGGCGACCCGGGGATCGTTGCGGAACCACACCGGGTGCGAGGTGCCGCCCCACGGCAGCGCGAGCCCGAGCTCGTGCTGGCCCGGAACGACGACCTCGGCCAGGCCGCCGTCGGCGGGCCACGCCACGTACTGGTTCTGCTCCAGGTAGAAGGCTTCGGCGAACGCCGCGTTGGTCAGGATCGTGTTGGTCGAGGCGACGGTCGGATACCCCTTCCAGAACACCTGGATGTCGAGGGTGTCCAGTCCGGGAGTTTCCAGGCAGATGTTGGCCGCGATCTCGCCGATGGTGTACATCTGCGCCAAACCGGGGGACAGCAGCAGGTCCTGGGCCGCGAAATCGGCGCCGTAGCGCTGTTCCACGTCGATCATCCAGTTCTGCTCGCCGTTGGTGTCGGTGTAGTGCGCGCCGATGTCCAGGCACGCCTGCACGACCTCGTGGCCGTAGCGGGCGAAGGGGCCGACCGTGTTGAGCACGACCTTCGCGCCGCGGAACTGCTCGGCCAGCGCCGAAGCGTCGTGCTCCACCTCGACGATCTCGTGCGGCACGGTCTCCACGCCGGGAACCGCCTCGACGGCTTCCTTGACGCGCTGGTGATCGCGGCCGGCGGCCAGGAACGGGATGTTGTACTCGCGCAGGTATTCGCAGATGAGGCGTCCCGTGTAGCCGGAAGCCCCGTAGACGACGACAGGCTTGTCAGTGCTCACGAATTCGTCCTTTCGCAGTGGAGAAGCGGGTCATTGGATTTCGGGGTGGATGCCTCGTCTTGGAGGACGGGGTGAAACGTGACTGCCGCGTGCGCAATGAGATCTGGGACTGTCGTAGCGATCGGTTTCTCATTTGTGTCGGTGTTGCGTGATAGATGATCTTTATGAGGACGGCGTACAAGGTCCGGGCGTATCCGGATTCTGAGCAGGCGGCCCAGTTGGGCCGCACGTTCGGTTGTGTGCGTCTGGTCTGGAACAAGACGCTCGATGCTCGGCACCGCGCCTACCACGCGCACGGCAAGAAGACCTCGTACAAGGAGACCGATGCCGCGCTCACGGCGTGGAAGAAGACCGAGGAACTGGCGTTTTTGTCCGAGGTCTCGTCCGTTCCGTTGCAGCAGACGTTGCGGCACCAGCACACGGCTTATGCGAACTTCTTCGCCGGGCGTGCGAAATACCCGCGTTTCAAGTCCCGCAACGGGCGCCAATCCGCGCACTACACGCGTTCGGCGTTCACCTTGCGTGGCGGACGCCTGAAGTTGGCCAAGCACGCGAAACCCCTGGTATTCGCGTGGTCCTGGGATGCCGGAATTCTGGCGAGTCTGAATCCGACGATGGTTATCGTGTCGCGGGAACCGGACGGGCGTTGGTACGTGACCTTCGCGGTGGACACCGAAGATCCCGAACCTGCCCCCGAGACAGGCAGAACCGTTGGCGTGGACCTCGGGGTGAAGGACTTCGCGGTCTTGTCCACCGGTGAGAAGGTCCCCAATCCGCGACATATGGACCGCAAGGCTCGCAACCTTGCTCGGTACCAGCGGCAGATGGCACGGAAGCAGCCTGGTAGCGCGAACCGGCGGAAAGCCAAGAACAAGGTCGCCCGCACGCACCGGAAGATTCGCAATGCGCGTGCTGACTTCCTGCACCGCGTTTCGACGCGCCTGGTTCGCGAACACGACGTGATCGCACTTGAAGACCTCAACATCGCGGGCATGAGCAGTAGCGCGAAGGGGACCCCGGACACGCCCGGTCGCAACGTGCGGGCCAAGGCCGGGCTGAATCGCGCGGTGAGGGACGCGGCGTTCGGAGAGTTCCGGCGCCAGCTGGAATACAAGGCCGAACGCGCGGGAAAGCGAGTCGTGGTCATCGACCGCTGGTACCCCTCCAGCAGGACCTGCTCCGCATGCGGGCACCTGCTGAAGAGCTTGACGCTGTCGGTGAGGCACTGGACGTGCCCTGACTGCGGCACCCGGCACGACCGGGACCACAACGCCGCGAAGAACATCCTTGCGGCAGGTCTTGCCGTAGCCGGGGAAACCCCCGGCGATGCCTGTGGAGCTGGTGTAAATCCGCAAGGGGCCTCCCCTCGGTCATCGGCTACGAAGCAGGAAACCCGTCCCGTGAGGTTCGGAATCCCCGGCCATTAGGCAGGGGAGACGTCAAATGCCCATGCCGCCGTCGACCGGGAGTCCTGCTCCGGTGATGTACTTGGCGGCTCCCGAAGCCAGGAACACGACCGCGTCCGCCATGTCGTCGACCTGCCCGAGCCGCCCCTGCGGCGTGAGGTCCACGACCGCCTTGGCGGCTTCCTCGGGGGAGGGGAACAGCCCGATCTCCGCGCAGTCGACGGCGAGCTGGTTGCCCATCGCGGTCGGGGTCAGGCCGGGGTAGATGCAGTTGACGCGAACCCCGTAGCCGAGCTTCCCGGACTCCGCTGCCGCGACCCTGGTCAGCCGGTCGATCGCGGACTTCGTCGCTGAGTAGATCGAGATCCCGGGGAAGGCGATGGTGGCCGCGACGGACGCGACGTTGACCACGGCGCCGCCGTTGCCGGCCGGACCGTCCGGGCGCATGGCGCGGAAGGCGTGCTTGAGCCCCAGCGCCGTGCCGAGCACGTTGACGTCGAGCATCGTGCGGACGTCGGCGGGTTCGAGATCGGCGATGAGGCTGGTGATCTCGACCCCGGCGTTGTTGACCAGCAGGTCGAACCCGCCGAGCGAGGCGATGACCTCCGGGACCGCCGAGGCCCAGCTGTCCTCGTCGGTGATGTCGAGCTTGACGAATTCCGCCGTGGCGCCCTTCGCGCGCAGCGACTCGGCGGTCTGCTTGCCCTCGTCGTCGAGCACGTCGCCGATGGCCACGGCGGCGCCCGCGGCGACCAGCGCCTCGGCCATGCCGGCTCCGAGACCGCGCGCACCCCCTGTGACCAGGGCTCTTCTTCCGGACAGGTCGTAACTGGTCATGCGGAATCTCCTCCTTGAGATCACTGCTGCGCGCTGCCCTCGGACCCGGGGTGCGAGTTGGGTCACACCATAGAAGCGTCTTTTGACAGTCGTCAAGAAATTCTTTGACAACTGTCAAAGGCGAGGGCGGGAGATAGACTGGCGGGCAGCCACAACGCCGGAACCAGCCAGCCGACAGGGACGAACCCGTGACCGAGGTCGCTGAAACCAAGCAGGAGCGGATCGCTCGCCGTCAGGTCGACAAGTTCGAGACGCGACGCAGAGAGCTCGCCGTCGCGACGCTGCAGACCCTCGCCGACCTGGGATACGCGCGCACGAGCCTGCGGGAGATCGCGCAGAACTCCGAGTTCTCGCACGGCGTCCTGCACTACTACTTCGCCGACAAGCGGGACCTGATCACCCAGGCGGTCCGGCAGTACGAAGAGGTCTGCGTGACCCGCTACGACGACGTCGTGGCGAACGCGGGCACGGCCGAAGAGCTCCGGAACGGCTTCGTCGACATGTTCTTCGGGACCCTCAAGGCCGACGCCCACCTGCACCGGCTCTGGTACGACCTGCGCAACCAGAGCCTGTTCGACGAGTCGTTCCGCAACGACGTGCTCGACATCGACGGCCGCAGGCAGGAGATGATCTGGCGCGTTCTGAGCCGCTACGCCGAACTCTCCGGCACCGAGCCGGCCACCTCGCAGGCGACCGCCTACGCGACCCTCGACGGCGTCTTCCAGCTCGCCCTGCTCCACCAACTGTCCGAAATGGACGACCAAGTCGCCGGCCTCGCCCAAGAACTCACCCGGTTGCTCGACCTCCTGGTCGCGAAATAACCGCCAGCGCGAGGAAAACCGGCCGGTTCGGTTCTGCTGGCATCGGCGTCGAAGTCCCCCGGGCCGCTAGTGCCACCTGGTACGCGCCGGGGGGTCTTTCGACTGACGCGATCTTCCAGCACAGGTGGACGGCGCTGAGGGGCCGTTTCCAGCGCACGATCATTCACGCGACCTGTGTGGCGTCGAGGCGAGTGCGCTCAGCCGAAGACGAGGGCTGCCAACCATCGCGCCCCTGAACATGCTCGACGCCTCAGGGTCACTGACTCCAACCGGCCAACAATCACCCCCAGGCTGGGTTTCCCGATTTCAGTGGAAATCAGGGCCCTGACTTCCACTGAAATCCCGGACGCTGGGCGACCGCCACGGGGCTGGGTGGTCCCACGACCCCGGATTACTGCCGTAATCAGGGACCGGATTACTGCCGTAATCCGGTGCTTTGGACAGGACCAGCGGCTCATCGATCCGCGGTTCCGGGCCGGATCCACCGTTCACCGGGCAGTCCCAGGAGGCCGGTCGGGCGTGGGTGTTGCGCAAAAGAAGAACGGGCCCGGTCTCCTGGAGGAGGTCGGGCCCGTTCTTCGTTGCGTCGGTCAGCGGTGGTTGGACTGCAGGGCTTCTCGCAGGACCGCTGGTTGGCCGTGGGCGGACTGGGTGCCCACGGCTTCAGGGGTGGGTTGCGGCAGGGGCTCGCACGTGGTGTCCGGGCCGTCGCCGGGCTGGCGGGCGGGGAGCTTGCCCGTCAGCAGGTAGTCCGCGATCTGGTCGTCCTCGCAGGCGTTCCCGCTCAGCGAGCCCGAGTGGGTGGTGCCGCCGGGGAGGCTGATGAGGCTGGAGTTCGGGAAGCGCTTGCGGGCTTCCAGAGCGCCCGGGAACGGGGTGGCGGCGTCGAGCTCCTCGCTGATGAGCAGCGCGCTCTCGACCTCGCTGCCGTCGACCTCGACCGGCTTGCCCGCCTTGGCGGGCCAGTTCAGGCACGGGGCGTTGTACCAGGCGTTGCCCCAGGTCTCGAAGGGCGCCTTGGCGTGGGTCTCCCAGTTGTCCTTGCGCCACTGCTCCCAGCTGGTCGGCCACTGGATGTCCGTGCACTGCACGCCCGTGTAGATGGCGTAGCCGTTGTCGTCGCCCGGGGCGTTGGTGTCGTCGTAGAGCGCCTTGGCCGGGGCCCAGTCGCCGTTGTTGACCCACGCCGAGAACGCCTGCGCGCGCTCCGGCCAGACCGACGTCGAGTACCCGGCCTGCAGGAACAGGTCCGTCCACTCCGACGAGCCGATCACACCACCGGCGGGCTGCTGGTCGAGCTCGGCGAGCTGGTCGTAGTACTGCTTCTCCACGTCGGCCGCGGTGGTGCCCAGGTGGTAGGTCGCGTCGTTGCGGGCGACCCAGTCGAAGAAGATCTTGATGTTGCGGTCGAAGGCCACGTCCTGGTTCAGGTTCGCCTGGTACCAGATGTCCTCGACGTTGACCACGCCGTCCATCACCACGCGCCGCATCCGCTCCGGGTGCAGCGTGCCGTAGACCTGGCCGAGGTAGGTGCCGTAGGAGAAGCCGTAGTAGTTGATCTGCTCCTGGCCCAGCGCCTCGCGGATGCTGTCCATGTCCTCGACCGAATCGGTGGTCTTGATGTGGTCGAGGAGCTTGCCCGCGTTGCCGCACGCCTTCGCGTAGCCCTCGGTGCGCTCCAGCCAGGTCTTCTCCAGCTCGGGAGTTGGCACGTAGTGCGGGCGGTCGTAGCTGAAGTAGTTCGGGTCGCACGACAGCGCGGGCTCACTGCTGCCCACACCGCGCGGATCGAAGCCGATCCAGTCGTAGGCCGCGCCTGCGTTCTTCGGGACGTACGAGCCGAGCACGCTCAGGTTCAGCCCGGAACCGCCCGGACCACCCGGGTTGACCAGCATGACTCCCTGGTACTGGTCCTCCGGGACGGTGTGCTTGATGCGCGAGACCGCGAGCTTGATCTGCTCGCCCGCCGGGTCGGCGTAGTCCAGCGGAACCGAGACCTTGCCGCACTCGGCACCGGCCTTCTGCAGGGACTCGCTCTCGCACGGGCCCCACTGGATCGGTGCCGGGGTGAATTCGGGTGCCGGCGCGGCGGATGCCGAGCCGACCGTCGGCGATAAGCCGATCAGCAGCCCGAGCGCCAGCGCGGTGGTGGCGACTTTTTTCACGAATCGTCCTCGTCTGTCCGAGTTCTCGCCGGTGACGGCGATGCAGTGTGGACAGTTAACGAGATCGAATCGGTTCAGGGATCGTGATTGGCGAAAAATGGTCGAACCGGCCGCGTTTCCGCTCGGTTACCGGCTCAGCCAGGGGGAGGGCTTGTCGGTGACCGGGCGGGTCGGGTCGTGGTGCAGCGGCGCCTCGGGCTCGTCGATGCGCAGCGGGATCAGGCCCTCGGTGATGGCGCGCATGATGCGGTCGCGGGCGCGCGCGGCGTCGCCGACGCGATCGGCGGCCAGGTCGGAGAGGTCCACGGGAGCGCCGAAGTGGACCCGCATCGTCGGTCGCCGCACGACCGCCCGCAGCCACGACGAGAACAGAACCCACAGGTCGCGGGCGCTTTCCACGCGGACCATGCCGTAGCACATGGCCTCGTGCGCGCCCCACTGGCTGATCGGGATCACCGGGGTCCCGGCGGCCAGCGCCATCCGCGCGACACCGGTCTTGCCCCGCTCGGGCCACATGTTCGGCTCCAGGGTGAGCCGTCCCTCCGGGTAGACCAGAACCGGATTCGCGTCCTCGGTGAGGGCGTTGACGACCTTGCCCAGCGCCTCGCCCGCGCTCGCCTTGCCCCGGTCGGCGCGGACGTGGCGGCCGGCGCGCATGATCGAACCGATCACCGGAGCGTCGAACAGGCCTCCCGTGGCCACGAAGCGCGGCGAGATCCTGCGCTCCCGGCAGGCCGCGATGAGCACCAGCGGATCCAGGTTGCCGATGTGGTTGGCCGCCATCAGCAACGGCTTCCCGCGCAGGTCATCCGGCACGTCGCCGGTGATGACCAGCCGCCCGGTCAGCGCGATCACCGCGCGGTCCACGCGCATCAGCGCACGCCACAGCCTCGGCGTGGCGCGGAACAGGTTCTCGCGGTCGCTTCGGTGTGTCGGCTCCGGGCCGCTGGGCAGGGCAACCATGATGGGCAAGGATCTCATGGCTTGTGCGCCGGAAGGGCGCGAACCCCTGTGGTTGTTGTGACGGGAGAGGCGGGTGCCGATACCGTGTGGGGCATGGCGAGCCGGACAACTAACGGGGGGCGGGGCTCGTCGCGCGGCAAGGCGGCGACGCAGCGTAGCGGCTCCGCCGCGAAGCGTGGCAGCTCCTCCGCGGGGGCGAAGGGCAAGAGCACCGCCTCCAAGGGGCAGAGCAAGCCGAGCCCCAGGTCGACGCACGCGCCGCGCAAGACGCCCGCGAAGCGCACCCCCGCCAAGAGCACCAAGAAGCAAGGTGGCGGACTCGGCGGCGTGGTCCGCGCGGTCGGCAAGACCCGCGAGCTCGACCCCGCCCACCGCCGCGACGGGATCGCGCTGATCTACCTCGCGCTGGCCGTCATCGTGGCCGCGGGCGTGTGGTGGAAGGCCGGCGGGCCGGTCGGTCACTGGTTCGACTGGGCGCTGCGCTCGGTCATCGGCATCGGCGCGCTCGTGCTGCCCATCGTCCTGCTGATCACCGCGGTGATCCTGATGCGCACCGAGACCAGCCCCGAAGCCCGGCCGCGCGTGGTCATCGGCTCGGTGCTGCTGCTGTTCGCGACGCTGGGAACCATCCACGTCCTGTCGGGTTCCCCGTTGGAGGCCGAAGCATGGCCCGTCGCGGGAGGTGCGCTCGGATTCGTCGCCGGTGGCGCGCTGGCCTACGGCCTGACCGGCTACGTCGCCGTCCCCGTGCTCGTCCTCGCCGGACTGTTCGGGCTGCTCGTGCTCACCGGGTCCTCGGTCCGCGACGTGCTCGCCAAGCTGCGCGGCGAGGGTGACGACGACGAGGGCGGCTTCGAACCCGCGCCCAGCAAGGCCGAACTCGAAGGCGACCCGAAGACGGTCAAGCTCCGCCGCCCGTCCCGGCGCCGCCAGTCGGCGATGTCCGAGCAGGACGAGCAGCTCTCGCTCGACGACGTCCCCGAGGAGCCGGCCAAGCCCGCCAAGCCCAAGGCCGCCGAGGTCCCGGCCGCCAAACCGGAGAAGCCCGAGAAGCCGAAGAAGAGCGACCAGCCGCTGATCAGCCGTGACGTCGAGGGCGACTACCAGCTGCCGCCGCTGGACGTGCTCACCGACGGCGACCCGCCGAAGAGCCGCAGCAAGGCCAACGACTCGATGATCGAGGCCATCACCGCGGTCCTGGAGCAGTTCAACATCGACGCGCAGGTCACCGGCTTCACCCGCGGCCCGACCGTCACCCGCTACGAGGTGGAGCTCGGGCCCGGCGTGAAGGTCGAGAAGATCACCGCGCTCACCAAGAACATCGCCTACGCCGCCGCCACCGACAACGTGCGGCTGCTCGCCCCGATCCCCGGCAAGTCCGCGGTCGGCATCGAGGTGCCCAACAGCGACCGCGAGATGGTGCGGCTCGGCGACGTGCTGCGCTCCACCGAAGCCGCCAAGGACACGCATCCGCTGGTCATGGGCTTGGGCAAGGACATCGAAGGTCACATGGTGACCGCGAACCTGTCCAAGATGCCGCACCTGCTGTGCGCGGGTTCGACGGGCTCCGGTAAGTCGAGCTTCGTCAACTCGATGCTGGTGTCGTTGCTGGCGCGGGCCACCCCGCAGGAGGTCAGGATGATCCTGATCGACCCGAAGATGGTGGAGCTCACGCCCTACGAGGGCATCCCGCACCTGATCACGCCCATCATCACCCAGCCGAAGAAGGCCGCCGCCGCGCTGGCCTGGCTGGTGGAGGAGATGGAGCAGCGGTACCAGGACATGCAGGCCAACCGGGTCCGGCACATCGACGACTTCAACGCCAAGGTGCGCTCGGGTGAGATCACCGCGCCGCTGGGCAGCGAGCGCGAGTACAAGCCCTACCCCTACATCCTGGCGATCGTCGACGAGCTGGCCGACCTGATGATGACCGCCCCGCGCGACGTCGAGGACGCGATCGTGCGGATCACGCAGAAGGCCCGAGCCGCCGGCATCCACCTGGTGCTGGCCACGCAGCGGCCGTCGGTGGACGTGGTCACGGGTCTGATCAAGACCAACGTGCCCTCGCGGCTGGCGTTCGCGACCTCGTCGCTGACCGACTCCCGGGTCATCCTCGACCAGCCCGGCGCCGAGAAGCTGATCGGCATGGGCGACGCGCTCTACCTGCCGATGGGTGCTTCGCGGCCGGTGCGCGTGCAGGGCTCGTTCGTCGCCGACGACGAGATCCACCGCATCGTCGCCTACACCAAGGACCAGGCCGACCCGGACTACACCGACGGGGTCACCGCGGCCAAGGCGGGGGAGAAGAAGGAGGTCGACTCCGACATCGGCGACGACCTCGACGTCCTGCTGCAGGCGACCGAGCTCGTCGTGACCAGCCAGTTCGGGTCCACGTCGATGTTGCAGCGCAAGCTGCGCGTCGGGTTCGCCAAGGCCGGCCGGTTGATGGACCTGCTCGAATCGCGCGGGGTCGTCGGTCCGTCGGAGGGCTCCAAGGCGCGCGACGTGCTGGTCAAACCCGACGAGCTGGAGAACGCCCTCTACTCGATCCGCGGCGGGCCACCGCCCGGCGACGAGGAGTGAGCACGGTCCCGCGGCGAGGTTCAAGCCGCGGGACCGTTTCGTTTTCCGCGCTTTTCACGGTTGTTCATCACCGTTTGTTTCGCATTCTTTCCACTGCTCCGTTTGCGTTCTCCCAATTGCTCTGAACGGAATTTCCAGAGGGCTCGATTCAGATCCTTTCTGCGATAGCCTCTCCGCCGCTGACGGTTGAACCGCCCGCGGGTTGAGGGGTATTGCGCATGGTCTTTCGAAAAGTTCGCGCTTTGTTGGTCGTGCTGTTCTCGGCGGCATTGGTGATCGCGGGATTGCAGCACGCGGCGTTATCCGCACCCGCTCCCGGCGATGTCGGGACCCAGGACGTGGACAAGGGTGAGCTGCTGCGCGTCGGCGGTTCCAGCTATCCGCGCCTGGTGCGGCTGGAGAACTCCGGCGAGGCCAACGGCCGCGTGCTGTCGAGCATGACGACCTACCGGGACAACGCCGGTTTCGCGGTGATCTTCGAGAGCCGCGACGACGGCAAGACCTTCCAGCCGCTCTCGGAGATCCGCGATCCCGCAGGTGAGAACACCAAGGGGATGTGCTGCTCGACGCTGTACGAGCTGCCGCAGCAGGTCGGCGACATGCCCGCCGGGACGCTGCTGTGGGCCGGTTCCGCGGGCATCGGCTCCGACGAGGACGAGCGGCGGACCAGCATCCGCGTGTGGCGCAGCGACGACCACGGCAAGACCTGGAGCTACCTCTCCGACGTCGTGCAGGCCCCGGTCGGGCCCGGCGTGTGGGAGCCCGAGTTCACCGTTTCCGAGCAGGGCGACCTGGTCGCGTTCTATTCCGATGACAGCGACCCGAAGCACGATCAAAAACTGGTGCAGGTGCGTTCCTCGGACGGTCGCAATTGGACCGATGCGAAGGACATGCTGAAGAACGACGAGTTCACGGTGCGCCCCGGAATGTCGGGAGTTCGCAAACTGCCGGACGGCACCTACCTGATGGTCTACGAGGTCTGCAATTACGACCCGGTGCACACCTGCACGGTCTGGATCCGCAAGTCCTCCGACGGCTGGGACTGGGGCGACCCCTACGACCTGGGCACCGAGATCGTCTCCGACACCGGCGGGCAGCCCCTCGGCACGCCGACCATCGCGCTCGCGCCCGGCCCGAACCCCAACGGACGAGTGCTGCTGGGCTACCAGATGCTCGGCGGTGACAACGGCGGCTGGGCGCCCGGCAACGGCAAGACCGTGATGGTCAACGACGACCCGAAGGACCTCGACGGGCCGTGGAAGGAGATCCCCGCCCCGGTGCAGATCAGCTACAACCAGGGCAGCTCCTGCCGGAACTTCAGCCCCAGCCTGCTGGCCACCGAGGACGGCGAGTCCATGATCCACGTGACCACGGACTTCGAGCACTACATCGGCGGGCCGTGCGAGGCGTTCTACGGCGTCGGCCCGATCGACGGCGGGAGCGCTGCGGCGAAGTCCGAGCCCCGTCCGATGGACACCCGAATCGGCCGCTGACGGCCTCCGCAGAGCGGCCCCCACCCGGAAGAGCTGGTCCTCCCGCCGGGTGGGGGCTTTGCGAATGTCGCGCGAAATTCGAACAGGGCGGGTCAGCGCTGGGCGGCGCGCTCCGGGACGTTGGCCATCTCCACGGCTTCCGCGACCGACGAGGCGGAGCCGCCGAACTGGCGAACGGCCTGGTAGTACAGGTCCGCGGTGGACTCGCAGGCGCCGTCGCCGTCGCACGCCGTGTACATGTCGTCGCGGAAGTTGTCGTCGATCTCCAGCCGGTTGTCCTCGGTGAACCGCTCCTGCGACTTGTAGTTGCGGTATCCGAAGTCGTGCCGGTCGCAGCTCTCCAGGAACTCGTAGCCGAACGGCGAATCCGGGGAGTAGGAGCAGCCGTCGGAGGACCAGTCGAGCTGGTCGTCGTGGGGCTGCTCGGAGCGGGTCTGGGTGAACTCGTCGAGCGAGTGCTCGAACAGGTAGCTGTCGGTGGTCTTCTGCAGCTCTTCGGGCGTCAGGTCGGCGGCGAGCGCCGTTCCGCCGGTCAGCAGCAGGGCACCGGTGGCGGCCACGGTGGCGATCAGGCCACGGCGACGGTTGCGTTCCAAGGCAGTCTCCTCTGGGTGGAACGGATGACCACAGGTGTTTATAACCGGTGCCAGAGGGACTCGTGAGAAAGTTGCGAACTTACGAACGCGAACGGTTGATGAACGACGGAGTTCGGGTTCGGTGCTCACCTCGCGTGGCGGTGCGCCTCACCTGATGCGTGGAAGAACTGCTCAACCCGGCAGTTCGAGGAGCATCCGGGTGTTGCCCAGGGTGTTGGGCTTGATGTTGGCCAGGTCCAGGAATTCCGCGACGCCGGCGTCGACCGAGCGCCGCATCTCCTCGTAGACCTCGGGGCTGACCGGAGCGCCGTCGATGGTGCGGAAACCGTGCCGCCCGAAGAACTCCGTCTCGAAGGTCAGCACGAACACCCGCGTCAGGCCCAGCTCGGTGGCGAGCTCGACGAGCCGCCGGACGACGCGGTGCCCGATGCCGCGTCCCTTGACCACCGGATCGATCGCCACCGTGCGGATCTCGGCGAGGTCTTCCCACAGCACGTGCAGCGCACCGCAACCGACCACGCGCCCGTCGTCCTCGGCCACCCAGAACTCCTGGATGTCCTCGTAGAGCGTGACGAGTTCCTTCTCCAGGAGCACTTCTCCCGCGTAGGTGTCGACCAGCGCCTTGATCGTCGGGACGTCGGCGATCCGAGCCCGTCGAATCACTATCTCCGACGGCGCATAACCATTCATGCATCCATCGTAACGCCGCGCCCTCGGCGGAGCGCGCGAATATCAGGCCAGCTGCAACAGCATCCGCGTGTTGCCCAAGGTGTTCGGCTTGACGTGCGCCAGGTCCAGGAACTGGGCGACGCCCTCGTCCGGGGAGCGGCGGATCTCGTCGTAGACCTCCGGCGGAACGGGCGTGTCGGCGATCGGCCGGAAGCCGTGCCTGCCGAAGAACTCCGTCTCGAAGGTGAGCACGAAGATCCGGGACAGGCCCAGCTCCGCGGCGTGCTCGATCAGCCGGTCGACGATGAGGTGGCCGACCCCGCGCCCCTTCTCCATCGGGTCGACGGCCACGGTGCGGATCTCGGCGAGGTCCTCCCACAGCACGTGCAGCGCGCCGCAGCCGACGATGTGGCCCTCGTCCTCGGCGACCCGGAACTCCTGGATGTCCTCGTAGAGCGTGACCAGCTCCTTGCCGAGGACCACCTTTCCCGCGTAGTGGTCGATCAACGACTTGATCGCTCGCGCGTCGCGGACTCGGGCCGGTCGCACCTCGATGGCATTCACGTTAGGTAAGCCTAACCATGGCAACAGGAGGATGGTCGTCCGGACAGCCGTAATCTTGGCCACCACTCGGAGGCATTCTGCGGTGGCAGGCTCGTTGCCGAGGGTCGACAGCGCGGACGTTAGGCTCGACCCATGTCAACCGAGCAGCAACACCACCGAGTCGCCATGGTCACGCTCGGTTGCGCACGCAATGAGGTCGATTCCGAGGAGCTCGCCGGAAACCTGCACGGCCGGGGCTGGGACCTCGTCGAACCCGACGACGCCGAAGTCGTCGTGGTCAACACCTGCGGCTTCGTCGAGTCCGCCAAGAAGGACTCCGTGGACACGCTGCTGGCCGCCTCCGACACCGGGGCGAAGGTCGTCGCCGTCGGCTGCATGGCCGAGCGCTACGGCGCCGAACTCGCCGAGCAGATGCCCGAAGCCGACGCCGTCCTGGGCTTCGACCACTACGACAACCTCGCCGACCGGCTCGATGACGTCCTCGCCGGTCGCGCCGTGCAGTCCCACCAACCACAGGACCGGCGCACGATGCTGCCGATCAGCCCGGTCTCGCGCCCGGCCGCCGCGGCCGAGGTCGCCGTCCCCGGACACGGCTGGGTCCCCGCCGCGCGCGAGGTCTCCCGCCGCAGGCTCGACGACTCGCCGGTCGCCGCGCTCAAGCTCGCCTCCGGCTGCGACCGCCGCTGCTCGTTCTGCGCCATCCCGTCGTTCCGGGGCTCCTTCCTGTCCCGCCCGCCGGAGGAGATCCTCGGCGAAGGTGCCTGGCTGGCCCGCAACGGCGCCAAGGAGCTGTTCCTGGTCAGCGAGAACTCCACCTCCTACGGCAAGGACCTCTCCGACCAGCGCGCGCTGGAAACCCTGCTGCCGAGGCTGGCCGAGCTCGACGGCGTCGAGCGGGTGCGGGTGTCCTACCTGCAGCCCGCCGAGACCCGTCCGGGCCTGGTGCGCACCATCGCCACCACGCCGGGTGTGGCCCGCTACTTCGACCTCTCCTTCCAGCACTCCAGCGAGTCCGTGCTGCGCCGGATGCGCCGGTTCGGCTCCACCGAGTCGTTCCTGCAGCTCATCGAGCAGATCCGGGAGCTGTCCCCGGAGGCGGGCATCCGCAGCAACTTCATCGTCGGCTTCCCCGGTGAGACCGAGGAGGACTTCGCCGAGCTGCAGGACTTCCTCACCCGCGCCCGGCTCGACGCCATCGGCGTGTTCGGCTACTCCGACGAGGACGGCACCGAGGCCGCCGGCTTCGACGACAAGCTCGATCCGGACGTGGTCGCCAAGCGCGTCGAGCAGCTGACCGCCCTGGCCGACGAGCTGATCGCGCAGCGCGCCGAAGACCGCATCGGCACCGAGGTCACCGTCATCGTCGAGCGCTTCGACGAGGACGACGTCATCGGCCGCGCCGACCACCAGGGTCCCGAGGTCGACGGCGAATGCCTGATCGTCGAGTGCGACGAGCTCGCCGTGGGCGAGCTGGTGCGCTGCGAGGTCATCGACAGCGAAGGCGTGGACCTCGTGGTGCGACCGCTGGAGAAGTCCGGGGAGCAGCCATGACGGCAGAAGGCCAGGCGCCGCAGGCGCCCGTCCTCAACATCGCCAACGTGCTGACCATGTCCCGGCTGCTGCTGGTGCCGGTCTTCCTGGTCGCGCTGTTCTGGGGTGACGGGCACGACGCGCTGTGGCGCTGGATCGCCACCGGTGTGTTCGCGCTGGCCTCCATCACCGACCGCATCGACGGCGAGATCGCCCGCAAGCGCGGGCTGGTCACCGACTTCGGCAAGATCGCCGACCCCATCGCCGACAAGGCGCTCACCGGCGCAGCGCTGATCGGGCTGAGCCTGCTCGGCGACCTGTGGTGGTGGGCGACCTGGGTGATCATCGTCCGCGAGCTGGGCGTGACGCTGCTGCGGTTCTGGGTGATCCGGCACGGCGTCATCGCGGCCAGCCACGGCGGCAAGATCAAGACGCTGCTGCAGGCCATCGCGATCGGGCTCTACCTGCTGCCGCTGGGGGCCTGGCTCGACGTCCCGCGCTGGATCGTGCTCGGTGCGGCGCTGATCGCCACCGTCGTGACCGGCCTGGACTACGTGATCCGCGCGCTGCGGCTGCGGGCCGCGGGCGGCTCGAAGGCCGGCGCATGATCCTCGAACCTCTCGGCCTGCCGTTCCCGCAGGTCGCGGCGTTGATCGACGCTCTGCGGCAGCGCGGGGAGACGGTCGCGACCGCGGAATCGCTCACCGCGGGACTGGTCACCGCCGCGCTGACCGAAGTGCCCGGCGCCAGCGCCGTGGTGCGCGGCGGTCTGGTCGTCTACGCGACCGATCTCAAGGACCGGCTCGCCGGGGTGGACGCCGACCTGCTCGCCGAGCACGGTGCGGTGCACCCGGACGTGGCCGCCCAACTCGCCGTCGGCGCGTCGCGTCGGTGCGGGGCGGATTGGGGCATCGGGCTCACCGGGGTGGCGGGCCCGGATCCGCAGGACGGAGTCGCTCCCGGCACCGTTCACCTGGGCTTTGCCGGTCCGGGAGGTGCGCAGGTGCGCACGGTGGAGCTCGACGGTGATCGTCACGCGGTGCGCGCGGCGGCCGTTCGGGTGGCTCTGGAACACTTCGCCGGGCTGCTGCGTTGAACAATTTGCAGGAGGGGTCGTCATGTGTCCGCGTGCGCTGTGCGCTGCGTAAACATGGCCCAACGAGGACTAGGCCGATCGATCATGGAACGTTCGCCCTGGGCGGACTTCCGCTCGATCGTTCTCGTTCCGGCCCATCGATGAGTAACGTAGGGGGCGTTCACGCGTAGTGCACGCGGAAGGCGACGAAGGAAGGGAGGCGCGCGATGACCGTATTGTTGCGGGAGGCGGTCGGTGAACGGCTGCGCCGCGCCCGGACCGCACAGTCTCGGACGTTGCGGGACGTTTCGCGCGCTGCCCGGGTGAGCCTCGGATACCTGTCCGAGGTCGAACGGGGCCGCAAGGAGGCGTCCAGTGAGCTGCTGTCCTCGATCTGTGATGCCTTGGACCTGCCGCTGCCAGAGCTGTTGGTGACCGTGGCCGGTGACCTCGACGGGACGATGGTCGTGCCATCCGTCGTCGAGCAGCCAGCGACTGCGGACCTCGACGGTGGTCAGCTGGTGCCGAGCCTGCTCGGTGCCGAGCTCGCCGACGCCGAGCAGTTCGCCGATGCCGGTGACGCCCGCGCGGGGCTCCAGCCGGTGCTCAGCCAGCGCATCAGCGCTCCAGTGCGCAAGCAGGTAGTGGCCGCCTGAACGACTATGACCTTTGAGGAAATCGCTTTGCTCAGCGGTGCGGGTGGCGGAACCTGAGCGCCTTCGTGGACTCCGTGCGCCGCTCCTGATGTATGCCAATACACGGCGTCGCGGCGTACTCGCCACGAAGCCGATCAGAACCCGCGGCGGTGCCGGCTGAGTCCCACACCTGAAACAACGACTCCGCCGTTCAGCAAGGTGTGAACGACGCACCCGACCGCCCCGCGTGCTACCGGCCCGCGGGGCGGTCGGGTTTTAGTTGATCACGGTTCAATGTCCGTTATGCCCCCGGAGCGGCGGCGGTCGGACGGGGCTGGTTCGATCAACGCTGAGCGCTCCGGGAAATACCCGGAGATCTGCCGTGTTTGGTGGAAGCGGACACAACTACCTGACACGATGGAACCAGCCGAGGCTCCTGATGCGTTGTATCGGCGAGAGATCGGCTGGGGGCAGCCGGCAAGCGGAGAGAAGGCAGGCGGAGGAGATGGCCAACCCGTTCGTGAAGGCCTGGAAGTACCTGATGGCGTCGTTCTCGTCGAAGGTCGACGAGCACGCCGACCCGAAGGTGCAGATCCAGCAGGCCATCGAAGAGGCCCAGCGGCAGCACCAGAGCCTCTCCCAGCAGGCCGCGTCGGTGATCGGCAACCAGCGCCAGCTGGAGATGAAGCTGAACCGCCAGCTCGGCGAGGTCGAGAAGCTGCAGGCTTCGGCCAAGCAGGCGCTGGTGATGGCCGACCAGGCTCGCACCGAAGGGGACGAGGCCAAGGCCCAGAAGTACGAGGAGACCGCGACGCAGCTGGCCAGCCAGCTGGTCACCGCCGAGCAGGGCGTCGAGGACCTCAAGACGCTGCACGACCAGTCGCTGGGTGCCGCCGAGCAGGCCAAGCAGGCCGTCGAGCGCAACGCGCAGGTCCTGCAGCAGAAGATCGCCGAGCGCACCAAGCTGCTCAGCCAGCTGGAGCAGGCCAAGATGCAGGAGCAGGTCTCGGCGTCGATGAAGTCGATGACCGAGGTCTCCGCGCCCGGCAACACGCCTTCGCTGGACGAGGTCAGGGACAAGATCGAGCGCCGCTACACCACCGCCCTCGGTGAGGCGGAGCTCGCGCAGAACAGCGTGCAGGGTCGGATGATGGAGGTCGAGCAGGCCTCCGTGGACGCGGCCGGCGCCAGCCGCCTGGCTCAGCTCCGCGCCTCCATGGGTGGCGGCGAGCAGCAGCAGGTCACCGGTGGTGCGCAGCAGCAGCTCTCCAGCGGTGAGCAGACTCCTGCCGAGACGAAGAAGCAGGAGAAGCCGCAGGCCGACCAGGCCTGATCGAGGCGGAGGCGCCATGTCCCGGAAACAGGAGCTCGCGCATCTGGGCGAGGCCGCTCTGGAAACCCTGCGCGGGCCGGTGGCGACCGAGGTCCGGCGCAAGTGGGCCGACTGGCGCGATCCGCGTGCCCGGCTGGTCCGCCGGCGCAAGGCCGCCAAGCGGCTCGCGGGCACCAGCGGTGCCACGGCGGGTGTCTTCGGGTTGGGCGCCGTCGCTTCGTGGATGACGCCGATCGTGGATTCGGTCTTCGCATGGTCGCTGGCCGGGGAGACCGCCGCGGTCGGTCTCGGTGGTATCGCCGTGGCCGGCGGCGTGGGCGCGGTCAGCGCCGGGTTGAAGTACCGGAAGTTGAAGAACACGCCGCTGCCGGAGTCCACCGCCAGCGAGCCGTTGCCCGCTCCGGGCTCGGCCGCACGACCGCCGATGCAGCGGTTGCGGGAGGCGGAGCAGACGCTCAACAACGCGCTGGCCGAGCTCACCTCGGCCGGTGCGGGTGCGTCGGCGGCTGAGGCGCGGGCGACGGCGGACGCCGCTGCCGCGGAGCTGCGCCGGGGTGCCAAGCGGCTGGTCGCGGTGGAGTCGGCGATGCGCTACGCGCCGACCGCCGAGCAGCAGGAGCTCCGCGCCGACGTCGACCGGTTGCGGGCTGAGCTGGACGAGGGCGTGTCGGCCTACGGCGGTGTGGTGGCCGCGGCCGGGCGCGCGGTGGCCGCGAGCGGTTCGGGCGAGCAGCGGCACCTGCTGCAGGACGCCACGGACCGGTTGGCCGGTCTCGCCGTCGGGATGCGCGAGGTCTTCGGCGAAGTGGACGGGTCCGCTCAGCACTGATCTTCACAACGCGCTGCAGGCGCATCACTAGCGGTAGTCGATATTTCTCACATTCGACGGACCGGGTGCCTTGATTGCGTGATGCCGAATAGTAATCTTTCCCCAGTCATCACATGCCGTGACAGTTATTCCACCTGAATGGTGGCTCGGGGAGGCCAATGTGGCGTTGTGGGCCGTGCACGGCAACGGTCGACGACTGCTGCGCGATTCCGTCGTCTCCTCCGAGGAGCGCCTGAGCTGGCCGCTCACGATCGGCTTCGGCGTGCAGCACCTGCTCGCGATGTTCGGCACCACCACGCTCGTGCCGCTGCTGACCGGTTTCCCGGTCGCCACCACCCTGCTGCTGTCCGGTGTGGGCACGCTGCTGTTCCTGGTGATCACCCGCAACCGGGTGCCGAGCTACCTGGGTTCCTCGGTGGCGTTCGTGGTGCCGATGAGCGCCGCGGTCGGCGAGGTCGGTGCCGGTCCGGCGGCCCTGCTCGGCGGGATCATGGTGGTCGGACTGGTGGTGCTGGCCTTCGGCGTCGCCGTCAAGGCGCTCGGCGTGCGCCTGCTGGAAACCGCGATGCCGCCCGTGGTCACCGGCGCGATCGTGCTCATGATCGGGCTCAGCCTCGCCCCGCAATCCGTCTCGTCCTTCGACCAGCAGCGGGTTCCGGCCGCCCTGACGCTGGGAACCGTCGTGCTGCTGACGGTGATCAGCCGCGGCATGGCGGGACGCGCGGCCGTGCTGATCGGCGTCCTGGTGGGCTGGCTGTACGCGGCCGGGATGGGTCAGCTGGTGCCCGAGCGGGTCGCCGAGCTGGCCGCGGCGCCGTGGATCGGGTTCCCGGAGATGATCACGCCGCAGGTGCACGTCTCGGTGGTGCCGTTCGTGCTGCCCCTGGCGATAGTGCTGGTCGCCGAGCACGTCGCGCACCTCAAGGCGGTCGCCGCCGTCTCGGGCCGCGATCTCGACCCCTACGTCGGTGACGCGCTCATCGGCGGTGGGCTGGCCACGATGCTGTCCGGTTCGGCCGGTGGCTCGGCGGTGAGCAGCTACGCGGCCAACATCGGCGTCATGGCCGCGACCCGCGTCTACTCCACGGCGTCCTGCTTCGTCGCGGCGCTGGCGGCGATCGTGCTGTCGTTCTCCCCGAAGCTCGCCGCCTTGATCAACACGGTGCCGATGGGCGTCCTCGGCGGTGCGACGCTCGTGCTGTTCGGGATGCTCGCGCTGGTCGGGGTCCGGATCTGGCTCGACGCCCGCGTCGACTTCGCCGACCCGGTCAACCTCGCGGTCCTCGGCACGGCCGTCATCGCCGGTGTCGGCGATCTGACGCTCAGCGTCGGGGACCTCCGCATCACCGGTCTCGTCTGGGGCTCCATCGGGATCGTCATCGTCTACCCCCTCCTGCGGAACCTCGCAGACGTCCGCAACGTCCCCTGACCAGAACCCTTCGGCCCCTGCGGACGCCTGAGAACCCAGGAACCCCATCGGGGACGCCGCAACCCCGGGGCTTCGCCCCTCGCGCACCTGTTCTCCCGATTTCAGTGGAAACCGGGGTCCTGATTCCACTGAAATCCGGGGGTGCCCGGTTTCCGCTGAGTCGTGTGATCAGGGTTGGCAGTGGGGGCAGTGGTAGGTGACGCGGTGGTCCGGGGGTTGGCCCTGGGAGCGTCTTCGGACGCGGTTTCCGCAGCGCAGGCAGGTCCTCCTGGCGTAGACCCAGTGCTGATCGCCACGGCGGAGGCTCTTGGTGGTGGTCTGCTCGGGGTGCCAGGCGTTGCGGAGGAGGAGGTCGTGGCTGAGGCGAACCGCTTGTCGGGCGTCGATCTCGCCCACCGGGGTCCAGGGAGAGCGGCCGAGGAGGAAGCAGACCTCGGTCTTGTAGAGGTTCCCGACCCCGGCCATGATCCGCTGATCCATCAGGGCCAGGCCGATCTCGCGGTCCGGGTCGGCGGTGAGCCTGCGCAGAGCCTCGTCCTCCTGCTCAGGGCCCCAGTCCGGCGACAGCAGGTCCGGGCCCAGGTGCCCGACGAGCTCCGACTCGCGCGCGGTGGGCAGCCAGCGCAGGTCGTGCAGGGCGAAGCCGACCGCGACCCGCTCGGCCGTCGCCAGGATCGCGCGCGCCTGATGTCCGGGCCGCCGCCACCGTCCGCCCGGCGGGTAGAGGTGCCAGGCGCCGTCCATCCTCAGGTGGTTGTGCAGCGTGCGGCCGTGCTCGAAGCGGATCAGCAGGTGCTTGCCCGCCGGGCGGACCTCGCTCACCACCCGGCCCTTCAGCTCCACAGTGGACAGGCGGGGGTGTCGGATCTCACCGCGGATCAGCTCCCGCCCGGCCAGGGCCTCGTTCAGCCGGTGGCAGGCGAGGAAGACCGTGTCGCCCTCGGGCACCGGGTCACTCGACTTCCTCGGCGAAGTCCTCGTCCTCGGGCTCCGGACGGCGGGTCCGGCCCGCGCGCAACGTGCGGGCGAGGATGAGGTTGAACGCCAGAGCGACCTCGCGAGCACCCGGCGTGCCCCACTGGTGGATCGGCATGCACGCGCCCTGGGCTTGCTGCACCGCGAGCCGGTCCGGCAGCGCGACCGGCATCACCAGCGGGCCGAAGATGTCCCGGAGCTCGTCGATGCGGTACTGGTGCTCGTGCGACCTCGGCCGCACCCGGTTGACCACCACGCCCAGCGGCTGGAGGTCCGGGTTGCTGGCGCGCTCGGCCTGGACCGCCTCGAAAGCGCGCTGGACACCGGAGACCGCGAAGATCGTCGGCTCGGTCACCAGCAGCGCCCGGTCGGCCGCCACCAGCGCGGACCGGGTCAGCCGGCCCAGCGACGGCGGGCAGTCCAGCAGCACCAGCTGGTAGGGGAGCTCGCCCTCGGCGATCAGATCGTCCAATTCGGACAGAGCGTCGTCGAGCCGGGACAGGTGATCGCCCTCGGTGTGCCCGTTGAGGCTCTCGGCGTCCTCCGAACCCACCAGCACGTCGACCTCGTCGCCCCACGAACTGCCGGTCACCGCCTCCCGCAACACCTCCGGGCGGGGATCGGCGAGGACATCGGTCAGGCCCTTCGCGGTCTTCTCCGGTTCCAGGGCGGCCGTGGCGTTGCACTGCGGGTCGAGATCGACCACCAGCGTCCGAACCCCGCGCCGCATGGCTGCCGAAGCAAGCCCGAGCACCACGGTCGTCTTGCCCACGCCACCCTTGAGACTCAGCACCGCAACCGTCTGCACGCGGTCAGCCTACGGAACCGGCGTCGACATGAGCAGTGCTGGCCGTGTTTTGCCCAGGCGGTCCTGGTGCGGCACGCCGTTGCGGATCTCGGCCCACCCGGCATTACGCTTTTGGCATGAGATCGGACGCCGTCCACCAGGTGCTGGAAACCGAGATCGCCGACGCGGCGCAGCGGCTCGGCCGCCGACCGCGCGTGCTCGACGTCGGCGGCGGCAGCGGCGTGTGGGCGGTGCCGCTGGCCGAAGCGGGCTGCGCGGTGACCGTCATCGATCCCAGCCCCAACGCTCTGGCCACCCTGCAGCGCCGCGCCGAGGACGCCGGGGTCGCCGACCGCGTCACCCCGCTGCAGGGCGACACCGAAGCCCTCGCCGCGCTCAGCCCCGACGGTGGTGCGGACCTCGTCCTCGCGCACGGTCTGCTGGAGGTCGTCGACGACGTCGACGCCGCCATCGCGGCGCTGGCCTCCTCCACCGCCCCCGGCGGGGCGGTGTCGGTGCTGGTCGCCAACCGCTACGCGGCGGTCCTCGCCCGGGCGCTGGCGGGCCGCGTCGGTGAGGCGCTGCGGCTGCTCAACGACGCCGACGGCGTCCTGGACGCGGGTTCGGAGACCCTGCAGCGCCGGTTCGACACCGACGGGCTCCAGCGGTCGCTGAGCGCGGGCGGGTTCACCGTCGAGCTCGTGCAGGGCCAGGGGGCCTTGAGCGACCTCGTGCCCGGCTCGGTCACCGATGACAACCCGCGCACCGCCGACGCCGTCGCGGAGCTGGAGCAGGCCGCGGCCACCCGCTCGCCGCTGCGCGACATCGCCACCAGGCTGCACGCGATCGCCCGGAAGCCCAGCTGAGAACGGGGCGGACCGGCCGGTTTCGGAAATTTCGACGATCGGCCGTACAGGTGACAAAATGATCACTGAACGCGACTACCCAGGGTGCCTCGGCTGATTACCGCTGGTCGTTGACCTCGTGGAAGAAGTCGATCACGGCGCCGATCCGACGATGTCCGCAATGTCGCAGGTTTCCGGTGGCCGGACCGGGTAGTCGTCGCGTCGCTGGAACCGTATCCTCAGTGGTGACGCCCCCAAGCGTTCGCCGGTCGGCAAGCCCGGCGCCACCGAGAACCTGTGCCGGAGGAGGAGTCATGCCACTCTCCGAGCACGAGCAGCGACAGCTCGAGCAGATCGAGCGCGCGCTCTACGCCGAGGACCCCAAGTTCGCCTCCACCGTGCGCGGAGGACGGCTACAACGCCCATCCCGACGTCGGCGTTTGCAGGGCATCGCCGTCTTCGTGCTGGGTCTTGCTCTGCTGGTCGTCGGCGCGGTGATCCCCGCCCTCCGACCGGCGGAGATCCCGGTGTTGAGCGTGGTCGGCTTCCTCGTGATGTTCGGCGGAGCAGTGATCGTCCTGTCCGCGTTGCGCGGTGGCGGCGATGACGCCGAGGCCACGGACAACAGCAGCGGCGGCGGGGACAAGCCGAAGCGCGGTTCCGGCCGCGCCTCCGCGCGCGGCTCGCTGGCCCAACGCATGGAGGAGCGCTTCCGAAAGCGCTTCGAGCAGTAGCACCTCACAGCGAAGATCGCCGCCGGGCTCCACGAGGAACCCGGCGGCGATCTTCGTGCGTGCGGACCGCCCCTCAGGACGTGCGCCACGGGGGCAGGGCGGAGCGCGGGAAGAGGCGGGAGCGCAGGTCCAGGGGAGCGTTCTGCTGGAGGCTCGCGGTGATCGCCTTCAGCGTCTCCGGCAGGGTGCCGTCGGCCTGGGAGGTGGGCGCGTACCACTCCCGCTCCACGGCCTTGACCAGCTGCTTCAGCGCGTCGGTTCCCGTGGCGTCCAGGTCGTGGTCCTTGGCCAGCCGCTCGGCGAGCTGCCGGGCCGTGTGGGTGTCGCGCGGCTGGTAGCCGCGATCCCGGAACTCGTCCAGCACCTCCCGCCACGCGGTGTCCGCCGCGCCCGCGCGGCCCTCGGTGATCGCCTGGAGGCGCTGGCCGCGCCGGATCTCGCGCACCGCCAGCGGCGACGCCGCGCCCGCGCAGACCAGCAGCACGATCAGCACCAGCACCGCCACCGACCAGGTGCGATCGGCCGGTTCGCGGCGCTGATCCGGCACGTCGCGGGCATCGGGCTGGTCGGGCTGCGCCCCGGCCGCGGGCGGGACCGGAGCCCCCGGTGCGGGCGCGGGCTGCGGCTGACCGGGCAGCGGGGCGGCCGCCTGCGGCGGGTGCAGCGCCGTGTCGAGGAACTGCGGCAGCGCGGTCCGGCCGTCGCTGAGCGGCGTCGGGTCGAAGGTCTGCCAGCCCCAGCCGGGGAAGTACGCCTCCACCCAGGCGTGCGCGTCCTCGGTGGTGATGACCTGCTCGGTGCCGTCCTGGTAGCCGGCGGTGAAGCCGACCGCCACGCGAGACGGGATGCCGATCGAGCGCAGCAGCACCGCCATCGACGAGGCGTACTGCTCGCAGAACCCGCGCTTGCCCCGGAACAGGAAGTCGCTCAGCGCGTCCTGCCCGGTCGCGGGTGCGGTGGTCAGGTCGTAGCGGAAGCCGTTGGCCGGGTCGGTGAAGTACCGGTTGAGCGCCACGGCCTTGTCGAACTCGGTCGGCGCGTTCTCGGTCAACCGCCGCGCGAGATCGGCGACCTCCGGCGCGATGCCCGAGGCGTCGACGTAGGCGGGATCGATCGGCATCGGCCCGCGCGCGGAGCGCAGCTCCTCCGGCGAGGGATCCGGGACGATCACCTGCTGCGTGTAGGGCCGCGTCTCCTGGTTGGTCTGGGTGAACACGATCCCGGCGGCCGGGTCGTACCGCCAGTTCCGGCCCATGCCCGACACCTCGACCGGCGTGCCGAAGACCGGCAGCCACGGGTCGCGGTAGCCGATCGGCTGGACCTCGATCCGCTCGGGCCTGCCGCGCCCGATGGTGGTGCCCTCCGGCAGCGGCAGCGGGGCGCTCGCGTCGACGCCCTGCGTCAGGCCGTCGAGCTGCCAGCCGGAACGCGGGTCGAACTTGCGCAACGTCATCGCGCGCAGGTAGCTGTCCTGCTGGAGCCCCCGGACGCGGAAGAGCTCGACCACCTGGTCGCGGTTGAGCTGCCCGCGCAGCGAGGTGAACGGCTGCAGCCCGATCCCGTCGGTGCCGCCGAACTCCTCGGGCACCGAACCCGGCAGCCGCCCCTCGGTGCCGACCCCGGTGAACACCGAGCCGGCCAGCACGGCGATCACCCCGGCCGTGCCCGCGACCACCGACGTGGTCCGGCCGAAGAGCGTGTGGGCGACCCGGTCCGGCTCCTCGTAGCGCCGCCACCTGCGGTGATGGCCGCCGGAGGCGAGCAGCAGCGCGTAGCCGGCACCGCCCAGCGCGAACGTCCACCACGGCAGCATCCGGTCCGACAACGACGCCGGGATCGCGAACACGCACAGCAGCACCAGGCCCGTCACCGCGGGCGTGCCGATGCCCACCGCGATCAGATCCACCAGCAGCGCCACCACGCCCAGGCCGAGGCACACCAGCGCCTGCAGCGGCGGCTCGGCGGCCACCGGAGGCACCCCGGTGCTGATCAGCTCCCTGGTGCCGCCCAGCAGCCGGGCCAGCTCACCGAACGCGGCGGGTCCCGGCAGCACCCCGAGGAACGCGCTGGACCCGGCGAACAGAGCGGTCAACGCCACCAGCAGCACGGCCAGCTGACCGGCCGCGACGCCCACGTTCGGCCAGCCCAGACGCCTGCCCAGCACGCCCGTGCCCACGACCGCGACGACGGTGATCAGCGAGGGCAGCAGCCAGCGCAGGTCGGCGAGCACCCCGGCGAACGCGGCCGACGCGCACATGACGGCCACCGCTCCCGCCGCGGCGGCGACCAGCGAGGTGTCGAGGGACCCGGTCTTGTCGGTGCTCACTGCATCATTCCCGCGGTGTCGCCTGCCTTGGTCTGCCCGCACAGCTCCCGCCACACCTCGGTGATCGGGGTCCGCGGGCCGTCGGCCACCACGACGGTCCAGCCCGCCGCGCGCAGCCTGCGCGCGGCGTCGTCCACGTCGTTGCCCGCGCCGTCGCCGTTCCACGACCGGACCGCGAGCAGCACCGCGATGCTGCGGGTCTCCTGCGGGCGGAGCTTGGTCAGCTCCGCGACGGCCGCGGTGGTGGTCTCGCCGAGCACCGCGATGAGCTCGTGCCCGTCGCCGGGGTCGCGGCTGCACTCCAGGTCGCGCTGCGGGGACGGGCGCACGGCGGCCAGCGAGTCCAGCAGCGCTTCGTCCCGTCCGCCGTCGTCGCCGCCGATGTTGCGGGTCAGCGGATGCCCGTCCTCGGTGACCAGGCGGACCTGCTGCCCGTGCTGGGCCAGGTGCAGGCAGATGCTGGCGACCGCGGAGATCGCCCATTCGACGCTGTTGTGAGCGCCGTTGCCCCGGTGCGCGGCCGAACGCCGGTCCAGCAACACCGTGACGCCGCCGTGCCAGGGCCGTTCCTCCACCCGCACCATGAGCTCGTCGCGTCGCGCGGTGGACTTCCAGTGCACCCGGCGGATGTCGTCGCCCTGCCGGTACTGGCGGACCATCGCGTCGTCCTCGCCGTGCCCGGCGCGCAGCCGCGCGGTGCCGTCCTCGCCGGTGCCCAGCCCGGAACCGGCGGGCAGCCCGGCCAGCTCGACGACCTGCGGCGTCGCCACCATCCGGGAGCGCCCGGCGAGCTCGCGTTCGAACTGGGCCAGTCCGAACGGATCGCCGATCCAGGTCCGCAGCGGTCCGATGTGGTGGATGCCGCGCAGCGCCGGGACCACCGGGTAGGTCAGCACCTGGCCGCCGTGGCGGGGCACGATCGGCAACCGGAACCGGGGGCGGCCGCCCAGCGCGTGCGGGGTGCCGTCCTCCAGGACCAGCCCGTCGGCGGGGAACCGGCCGCTGCTGCTGATGTGCAGCTGCACGTCGGCCCGCGATCCGACCTCCACGCGCGGCGGATCGATCACCCGCCGGGCTGAGACGCCGAACCTGACCTGGCCGGACAGCGCCAGCGCCAGCAGCGGCAAGGCGATCACGAACGCCGAGACCCGCAGCAGGTCCCGCTCGTCGAGGACCAGCGCGCAGATCCCGGCTGCCACGCCCGCGGCCAGCAGGCAGCGGCCGCGGATGGTCAGCCCGGACAGCATGTCAGCCTCGTTCGTCGTGGGTGTCGCCGCGCGGCACCGGGATGCGCTCCAGCAGCTGCCGCACCAGGTCGGTCGCCGAGCGGCGGGCCGCGCGCGCCTCGCTGGTCAGCACCAACCGGTGCGCCAGCACCGGGACGGCCACGGCCTGCACGTCGTCGGGGATGACGAAGTCGCGGCCGGCCAGCGCGGCCTGCGCGCGAGCGGCCCGCACGAGCTGCAGCGTCGAGCGCGGCGAGGCGCCCAGCCGCAGCTCGGCGAGGTTGCGGGTCGCGGTGACCAGCTCGATCGCGTAGCGGCGGATGTCGGTGGAGGTGTGCACCTGGGAGACCACGCGCAGCAGCTCCTGCACCTCGGTGGCGTCGGCGGCCGGGCGCAGCTGGCTCAGCGGGTCGTGCCCGGAGTGCTCGTCGACCATCGCCAGCTCGGCCTTGGCGTCGGGGTAGCCGATCGACACCCGCGCGGTGAAGCGGTCGCGCTGGGCTTCCGGGAGGGCGTAGGTGCCCTCCATCTCGACCGGGTTCTGCGTCGCGATGACCATGAACGGCGAGCCGAGCGCGTAGGTGTCGCCGTCGACGGTGACCTGCTGCTCCTCCATGCACTCCAGCAGCGCCGACTGGGTCTTCGGCGAGGCGCGGTTGATCTCGTCGCCCACCACGATGTTGGCGAACACCGGGCCCGGCCGGAACTCGAAGCTCTCGGTCTGCCGGTTGTAGATGGACACGCCGGTGATGTCGCTGGGCAACAGGTCCGGGGTGAACTGGATGCGGCTGACGGTGCAGTCGATCGAGCGCGCGAGGGCCTTGGCCAGCGAGGTCTTGCCCACGCCGGGAACGTCCTCGACCAGCAGGTGGCCCTCGGCGAGCATGGTGACCAGCGCGATCCGGACCACCTCGGGCTTGCCGACGAGGACCTGCTCGACGTTGGCGGCGATGCGCTGGATCGTCCCGTGCACGTGATCGATGCCGGGCGCGGCGGCGACGGCCCCATCGGTCGTTGGTCCGACGGCACCGGTCAGCTGGGTTTTCGGCGTCACGCCACCTCCTGGATTGCGCCCTCCCGGTCATGTCTGGCCCGCAGACCGGGGGTGCCGGGAGGACACCCGGACCGGGCCGGCGGAGCCGGAGGCGGCACTGCCCCCACTTCACCCCACCACCGATGCCCGGCGGCTGCCGGACATCGAGCGGACTGAGCATAACCGCCCGCCCGACTAGTTGATCTACACGCGTGCTGACCGGCGGTTTTCGCGAATTTCCCACTCATCGTGGCTGGTGGACCGGTGGTGGTGCGTGGTGGGGTGGGGGCGCGGCGGCGCCCCCGTTTTCCCCCACTCCGCCCCCACAGCGTGCCACCTGCGGAAACAGCAGTGACCCCGCTGGGGTGAAGGGGGCGTTTCGTGTTGACGGTGGAGCGTAGTGGGGTACTGTGGGGCGCGGTGGGGCAAAAGGGGGTCCTGCTGCCTTCGTCGGCAGTTGACTCCGCGTCGGTTCGGCGCGGGGACCAGTCGTCGGCAGGGGCGATCCGGGCCGGGGGAGGTGGACCGGGATGTTTCTCGGCACCCATCACCCCAAGCTCGACGACAAGGGGCGCTTGACGCTGCCGGCGAAGTTCCGGGACGCACTGGCGGGGGGTCTGATGGTCACCAAAGGTCAGGACCACTGCCTCTACGTCTTCCCGCGCGACGAGTTCGAGCAGATGGCGCGCAAGGTCGCCGAGGCTCCGTTCACCAACGAGGCGGTTCGCGCCTACCAGCGGTACCTGTTCGCCGGAACCGACGAGCAGCGGCCCGACGGTCAGGGGCGGATCTCCATCGCACCGGAGCTGCGGCGCTACGCGGAACTGAACAAGGAATGCGTGGTCATCGGCGCGATCACCCGCCTGGAGATCTGGCAGGCGGAGAGGTGGCAGAGCTACCTCGACGAGCACGAGGAGGGCTACGCCCAGGCTCGCGAGGAGGTGCTGCCCGGCGTGTTCTAGGCGTGACGGTCGGGTTTCGTGAGGCCTCGGTCCGCTCGGCTTTCGCCTCCTGGTGCATCTTCCCCGGTACCAGGAAGCGACGGGCGGGCGGGGACCTGACGGGATCCGGCGCAAGAGGGGGATCAACGCTGCGACGGTCGGTGCGCACTGCTGAGTGCGCGCCGATCGCTGGTTATGAGCAAGAACGGCACGCGGGAGGGAGGGACCGCAGTGGCCGACAAGCCGCATGAGACGGGCGGTTCCGCCCGCGACAAGCACGTGCCGGTGCTGTTGGAGCGCACGCTGGAGCTGCTCGCGCCTGCGCTGTCCCGGGACGGGGCGGTGGTCGTCGACGCCACGCTGGGCATGGGCGGGCACTCCGAGGCGATGCTCGCCGCGCACCCGGGTTTGACGCTGGTCGGGCTCGACCGCGACCCGGACGCGCTGCGCCTGGCGGGCGAGCGGCTGGCGCCGTACGCCGACCGGATCCACTTGGTGCACGCGGTCTACGACGAGTGGGACCGGGTGCTCGACGAGCTCGGACTGTCCGCTGTGGACGCCGCGCTGTTCGACCTGGGCGTGTCCTCGTTGCAGCTGGACGAGGCCGAGCGCGGTTTCGCCTACGCGCAGGACGCGCCCCTGGACATGCGGATGGATCCCGGTGCGCCGCGCACCGCCGCCGACGTCCTCAACACCTACGCGCACGAGGACCTGGCGCGGGTGCTGCGGGTCTACGGCGAGGAGAAGTTCGCGGGCAAGATCGCCTCGGCGATCCTGCGCGAGCGCGACAAGGAACCGTTCAGCAACAGCGCACGGCTGGTCGAGCTGCTCTACAACACGGTCCCGGCCGCCAGCCGGCGCACCGGAGGGCACCCGGCCAAGCGCACCTTCCAGGCGCTGCGGATCGAGGTCAACGCCGAGCTCGCCGTGCTGGAGCGGGCTCTGCCCGCGGCCCTGGAATCGCTGGCCGTGGGCGGTCGGATCGCGGTCATGTCCTACCACTCGCTGGAGGACAAGATCACCAAGCGGGAGTTCGCCGATCGGGTGAAGTCCCGCACCCCGGTCGACCTGCCGGTCGAACTCCCCGGGCACGGGCCGGAGTTCCGGCTGCTCACCCGGGGTTCCGAGCAGGCCGGTGAGGACGAGAGAGAAACCAACCCCAGGGCGGCTTCGGTGCGGCTGCGCGCCGCCGAGCGGATCCGCGGGGGCAACGGCGAGGAGGCGACATGACTGCACCTGCACGTGCCAACGCGGCTTCACGGACCGACAGCGCCCAGGCCGAAACCGTCGAGAAGACCCGCACGGCACCTCAGCCGACGGGGCTGAAGCCGCCGTCCAAGAAGGCCGACAAGCGCCGCACCCGCTCGGCCGCCGCCGAGCGCGCCTACGCGCGTCGCGAGGAGCGCCGCGAGCAGTCGGCCCGGCGCCCGCGCCAGGTCCGGCAGGGCATCGACGAGCGGCGTCCCGTCGCGGCCATGCCGCGCGCCAAGCAGCTGGTGCACGAACGCGTGTCGTCGCTGGCCCGGCTGCCGCTGGTCGTGGTCGTGATGGTCGTGCTGGCCACCGGCCTGGCGGCGACGCTGTGGCTGTCGATCTCGGCGGTCAGCGGCAGCTACCAGCTGCAGGAGGGCGAGTCCCGGGTCAACGCGCTCAACGAGCGCAAGGAGCAGCTGCAGCGCGACGTCAGCACGATGGGTTCGACGCCGGAGATCCAGCGCCGCGCCGAGCAGGAGCTGGGCATGGTCAAGGCCCCGGCGCCCGCGCACCTGGTGCCGCAGCCGGACGGTTCGGTCGTGGTCGTCGGTGAGCCGGAGAAGGCCACCGCCCCGCCGCCGCCCGCCCCGCCCGCGCCTCCGGCCGTGCAGGGTCAGGCGGTCGTGCCCGGTCAGCCGGTTCCGCCGGCGACCCCGCAGACCGCGCCGCAGCAGAACCCGGCCCAAGCGCAGGCGATGGGGCGCTGATGCCGCGCAGGCCCCAAGCACGAGGTCGCACCGCCCGCACCAACGTCGCCGGAAGCAACCGGCGGTTGTTGGTCGGGCGGTTGCTCATGGTGATCGCGCTGCTGGTCACCGGCGCCAAGCTGGTCCAGGTGCAGGGCGTGGAAGCCGGTGCGCTGTCCAGCCAGGCCGAGAAGCAGCGGATCACCAAGGACGCGATCCCCGCCGAACGCGGGTCCATCGTGGACCGCAACTCCAACGTGCTCGCGTTCTCCAGCGAAGCGCGCCAGCTCTACGCCAACCCGCGCCAGCTCACCCAGGCCTTCGACGAGCAGCACGCCAAGGATCCGAGCAAGCCGACGTCGGTGCAGCACAAGCAGGACATCGCCCGGTTCATCGCCAAGACGCTGCCCGGCCAGATCACCGAGCAGGAGGTGCTGGACGCGCTGTTCAAGGACGCCGCGTTCACCTACTTCGGCCCGGAGATCGACCCGAGCCAGGCCAACCTGATCACCGAGAAGTACCCGCACATCGGCGCCGAGTACCGCGCCACGCGCGAGTACCCGGCGGGCAACCTGGCGGCCAACGTCATAGGCGCGGCGAACTGGCGGATGGACGAGCGCAAGGTCCAGGGCCAGATCGGCCTGGAACTGGCGATGAACAAGGTCCTCGCCGGTCGCAACGGCACCAAGGTCTCCGACACCGCGATGGGGTCGAGCCTGGTCATCCCCGGCACCGAGCGCGAGCTCGAACCGGCCACCCCCGGTTCGGACGTGCAGCTGACCCTGGACTCCGACCTGCAGCACATGGTGCAGCAGGCGGTCTCCGACTACGCCGTCCGCGCGGGCGCCAAGAGCGCGAGCGCGGTGGTCCTCGACGCCAAGACCGGCGAGGTCTACGCGCTGGCCAACGACAAGACCTTCGACCCGCGCGGGCCGTGGGTCGGCAACCTCGGCAACCCGGCGGTCACCACGCCCTTCGAGCCCGGTTCGGTCAACAAGCTGATCACCGCGGCGGGCGCGATCGAGCAGGGCGTGATCAAGCCCGAGACGGTGCTGCAGGTGCCGGGCAGCATCGAGGTCGCCGACCGCACGGTGGGTGACGCGTGGGAGCACGGCACCATCGGGCTGACCTTCACCGGCGTGCTCGGCAAGTCCTCCAACGTGGGAACGCTGATGGTCGCCCAGCAGCTCGGCGAGCAGCGGTGGTACGACCTGGCCAAGGCGTTCGGGCTCGGCAAGCTGACCGGAATCGGCCTGCCCGGGGAGAGCGCGGGCAGCCTGCTGCCGCGCGAGAAGTGGTCGGGTTCGACCTTCGCGAACCTGCCCATCGGGCAGGGGCTTTCGATGACCGTGCTGCAGATGGCGGGCATGTACCAGGCGATCGCCAACGACGGCGTCCGCGTGCCGCCGCGCATCATCGAGGCCGAGATCGCTCCGGACGGCACGCGGATCGAACGGCCGCGCCCGGAACCGGTCCGGGTCGTGAGCCCGCAGACCGCGCACACCGTCAAGGACATGCTGCGCTCGGTGGTGCAGAACGGTCCTGGCAGCGCCAACGACGGCACCGGCCCGGCTGCTGCGATGCCGGGCTACCAGGTGTCGGGCAAGACGGGTACTGCGCAGCAGATCGATCCCGAGTGCCGCTGCTACAGCCAGTCCAAGTACTGGATCACGTTCGCGGGCATGGTCCCCGCGGACGATCCGCGTTTCGTGGTCGGCCTGATGCTCGACGCCCCGTCCGGCTCCCGCGAATCCAGCTCGGCGGCACCGCTGTTCAACACCATCGCCAGTTCCCTCACCCAGCGCTACCAAATCCCGCTGTCCAAGGAACCGGCCCCGCTGCAGACCCTGCAGACCCCCTGAGCGAAAGCCTCCAACCGGCTCTTCCCCTTCGCGGGGGAGAGCCGGTTGTTCTTGTTGGGAGGGGGCTGGTGACCTTCCGCGGGAGCTCGGGTCAGTTCGGGTTGAGGTTCTTCGGGGTTCGGATGGCCTGCGGATTCGCGGTTCGAGCGGGGTCTTCTGATTTGGTGAGGGTGAGGAACAGGGCGGCTGCGGCGAAGCCGCAGAGGGCGAGGAGGTAGAGGCCTGCGGCGTCGGAGTCGAGGGTGGACTCGATCCAGGTCTTGGCGACCGGGGCGACGAAGCCGCCGAGGTTGCCCAGCGAGTTGATGAGGCCGATGCCGGCCGCGGCGGCAGTTCCCGTCAGGTAAGCCGCCGGGAAGGTCCAGAAGACCGGCTGAACGGCGATGTAGCCGGCCGCTGCCACCGACAGGCCCGCGATGGCCAGGACCGGGTTGCTGAAGGCCGCGGAGGCCGCGATGCCGACCGAGCCGACGGCGACGCAGGCGGCTGCGACGAAGCGCTTCTTCGGTTGGGGCAGGCGGTCCGCGGCCGTGTTGACCACGATGTTGACCACCAGCGCCACGGTCCACGGGATCGCCGTGACCAGTCCGACGAGCAGTCCGACCTCGCTGCCCACGGCTTCGGACACCTGCGTCGGCAGGTAGAAGGTCATGCCGTAGACGCTGCACTGGATCAGGAAGTAGATCAGGCAGAAGTACAGCACCCGGAGGTCGACCAGGGCCGAGAGCAGCCGGTGCGGTCCCGTCTTCGCCTCGTCCTCGGCGTCCAGCGCGGCTTGCAGGGTCGTGCGCTGCTCCTCGGTGAGCCACTTGGCGTGGGCGGGGGAGTCGTCGAGGTAGAAGAACGCCCACACGCCCACGACGCAGGCGATCAGGCCCTCGACGGCGAACATCCACTGCCAGCCCAGGAAGCCGGCCGCGCCGTCGAGCTCCAGCAGCGCGCCCGACAGCGGTGCGCCGAGCACGGAGGCCAACGGGATGCCGAAGTAGAACAGCGCGTTGCAGCGGGCGCGGTAGGCGTGCGGGACCCAGTAGGTGATGTAGAGGATCACGCCGGGGAAGAACCCGGCTTCGGCCACGCCGAGCAGGAAGCGCAGCAGGTAGAACAGGAACTCGCTGTTGACCAGCGACATCGCCGCCGAGATGAGTCCCCAGGTGACCATGATCCGGCACATCCACCAGCGGGCGCCGACCCGCGTCATGATCAGGTTGCTGGGGACTTCGAACAGCGCGTAGCCGATGAAGAACAGGCCCGCGCCGAGCGCGTACGCGGCCTCCGAGATCCCGGCGTGCGCCTGGAACTCCTCCTTGGCGAAGCCGATGTTGACGCGGTCCAGGAACGCGATGACGTACATCAGGAACAGGAACGGGATCAGTCGGACCATGACTCGCCGCACCGCTGTGCGCAGCGCCGGGGCGTCGGATCGCACCGTGCCTCCTCGTCGAGGTTCGGTATGTCGAACGTTGTTCGTGATTTGGATCACGAGCCTAGGAGTGTCGCTCGGCGGCGTCAACGGTCCTGTTCGAAATGGCAACCGCTGTTCGGTATTGCGGATGGGCTATTGCGTGCCGCCGCACGAGCTGGTTACGTCGCTTCCATCCGGTGGAAACCACAGCTCGGGAGGAACGCGATGAGCACGCCGCGGCGCAGCGCCAGCTGGTTCGGGGCCTACGGGCGAGCGGGCATGACCGCCCGCTCCTGGGTGAAGAACCAGGGCTACAGCGACGAGGTGTTCGACGGGCGGCCGGTCATCGGCATCGGCACGACCTGGTCGGAGCTGGCCCCGTGCAACGCCCACCAGCAGCGCATCGCCGAGTCGGTGAAGCGCGGCGTCTGGCAGGCGGGTGGGTTCCCCCTGGAATTCCCCAACATGGCGCTCGGCGAGACGCTGATGCGGCCGACCACCATGCTCTACCGGAACCTGCTGGCCATGCAGGCCGAGGAGACCATCCGCGCCAACCCGCTCGACGGGCTGGTGCTGCTGTCCGGTTGCGACAAGACCACTCCCGGGCTGCTGATGGCCGCCTCCAGCGTCGACCTGCCTGCCGTGATGCTCACCGGCGGCCCGATGCTCAACGGCAAGTACCGGGGAACCGACATCGGCTCCGGCACCGCCGTGTGGCAGGCCGAGGCCGACCTGGTCGCCGGTCGCATCGACCAGGAGGAGTGCTACTTCATCGAGGGCTGCATGTCCCGCTCCAACGGGCACTGCATGACGATGGGCACCGCCTCGACCATGGCCTGCGTCGTCGAGGCGCTGGGTATGCAGCTGCCCTACGCCGCGTCCTGGCCCGCCGTGGACGCCCGCCGCTACGCCACCGCGCAGCAGACCGGGCAGCGGATCGTGGAGATGGTCTCCGAGGACCTCAAGCCCTCCGACATCCTCACCCGCGAGGCGTTCCGCAACGCCATCCGCGCCAACGCCGCCATCGGCGGCTCCACCAACGCCGTGGTGCACCTGATCGCGATCGCCAAGCGGGTCGGCGTGGAGCTCACCGTCGACGACTTCGACCTCGACACCCGCGAGGTGCCGACGCTGGTGAACCTGCAGCCCAGCGGCAAGTTCCTGATGGAGGACTTCTGCTACGCGGGCGGGTTGCCCGCGGTGCTCAAGGAGCTCGGCGGGCTGGTCGAGAGGGAAGCGATCACCGTCAACGGCAAGACGATGGGCGAGAACATCGCCGACGCCGAGGTGCACAACCGCGAGGTCATCACCTCCTTCGACGAGCCGTTCCAGGCCGTGGGGACCGGCACCGCCGTGCTGCGCGGATCGCTGGCGCCCGGTGGTGCCGTGATCAAGCAGTCCGCGGCCTCGCCCCGGCTGCTGGTGCACCGGGGCACGGCGATGGTGTTCGAGGACGTCGACGAGTACTACGCGGTGTGCTCCGACGACGATCTCGACGTCGACGAGAACACCGTGCTGGTGGTCCGCAACGCCGGGCCGAAGGGCTACCCGGGGATGCCCGAGGTCGCCAACGTCCCGGTGCCGAAGAAGGTGCAGGACGCCGGGTTCGACGACATCGTCCGCATCTCCGACGGCAGGATGAGCGGTACCGCCTACGGCACGGTCGTCCTGCACGTCACGCCCGAGGCCGCGGCCGGAGGCCCGCTGGCCTTCGTCCGCACCGGCGACACCATCAGCCTCGACGTGCCGAACCGGCGGCTGGACCTGGAGATCCCGGACGAGGAGCTCCAGCGCCGGCGGGCCGAGTGGAAGGACCCGGACAACCCCTACGAGCGCGGTTGGCAGCGCCTCTACTACGACCACGTCCTGCAGGCCTCCGACGGCGCCGACCTGGACTTCCTCGTCGGCAAGTCCGGCAGCTACGTCCCCCGCGACGGCCACTGACCGAAGCGACGAACCGCGCTGAGCGACCTACCCGGACGCTCAGCGCGGCTCCGCCCAGCGCGGTGGATTCGAATTTCGCGCGAAATTCGACCCCGAACTGTGGCCCTCGAATTTCGCGCGAAATTCGAAGGCCCCGGCCGCGCGGAGGCTCCGCGAAGCCCCACCCCGCCTCCGCCTCGGCGGGAAGTGCCTGTTCAGGAGGGTGGGATTCGAATTTCGCGCGAAATTCGAGTCGGAACTTCGGCGGTCGAACTTCGCGCGAAATTCGACAGGGGTGGTGGGGGTCAGAGGCCGGCGGGGACC